>JANOIK010000855.1:0-3974 GCA_031407585.1 Planctomycetota bacterium
CGGCCCCAAAACCCTCGCCGAAATCGAGAAACACCGTGGTGGTCATCATCCGACGATCTTCGAGCGATTCGAGCCGCAAACCGCGCGGTTTCCCGGGGCTTTTGCGCGCGTTCTTCCGTTCACCACGAGAAAATCCACCGAAAAAATTGAACAACCTGGCCATGATTCGATCTCCCCAGCAAGCATCGAGCTAAAAGCGAGTTAGCCCTTACAAGCGGGAACCGCGGGCAAATGCTACAGGGGCGACGCGGATCGCCATGTTTTGCGGCGACAACTCTCGGCGAATGCGAGAATTAGGGAGCTTCGCGTGGGCGATAGCACGCCGGGATGCGCTTTACGACACCAATCCGAACGGGTTGCCAAGCACGCGATTTGGAAACCCGAAGCGCCAGCGAGGGCCTCGCGGGTGCCCCTGCGTGACTCCTGCCGCCTAACTCGCAGTTGAGCGGTCTCAAAAAGTCGCCTCACAAATCAAAGTCCCACTTCTCCATAAATCGCGCGATATTTAACAGAGACCTGCCTGGCGAAACCAGGCTCAGTGGCAATGCTCGCCATAAGTGATTCAGCGGCCAAGACTAAAACCGTTGGCCAGAGAGCCACGCTAGACACAAAAAATTCTAACGGTGTCCTGTCACCCCGAGGTATTCTACAAATGTATCCGACGACACGGCGCGCTAGGCTATGTCAGCCCCGAAGCGTTCGCGGCTAGCCTCAATTTAACCAGCGCCCGTTTTTCGTGGGCAGGACCAGACCTTCGCGACGACGTGTTATGAAACGATACGAATTTCAACATGACGGCTTGTGCCTCTCGTATCTCGATTCGGGCGGTGACGGTCCCGTCCTGATCGCGCTCCACGCGCACTGGATGGAAGGTCAGACCTTCGCTCCGCTGGCGACTGCCCTGACTCCCGAGTGGCGCGTTGTCGCGTTGGACCAGCGCGGGCACGGGCATTCCGATCACGCGCCGATTTCGACCCCACCGACTCGGGGCGATTACGTCGGCGACCTGGCGGCGCTCTTCGAGCACCTCGGGTTGAAGAAGCCGTCGTCCTGGGCAACTCCCTTGGCGGCGTCAACGCCTACATTTTCGCCGAGCGGCAACCCGATCGCGTGAGCGCGCTCATCATCGAAGACATGGGCGTTGAAGAATCCCCTGACGCCGACTTCAGCTTCGTGCTGGCCTGGCAAGGCGCCTTCGCGACGCGTGAAGAACTCGCCGAGCGGATTGGTTCGCGATACACGCCCTATCTTCAGGATTCATTCAGACATACCGCAAGTGGTTGGAAACTCGCTTTCGATCCGCGGGAAATGGTCGAGTCGCAGCGCCTCCTCGCCGGCGACCACTGGGCGGACTGGCTCGCCTCAAATTGCCCGGCGTTGGTAATCCGCGGAAGGGAAAGCAAGGTCACGACGCAAGCCCATGTCGAGCAGATGGCCGCGCGACGGTGCAACACGCGACTGGTGTCCCTTGAAGGTGGTCACGTCGTCCACTTCGACAATCTCGCGGGCTTTACCCAAGCGGTGAAAGCGTTTCTGCAAGACCCGCTCAGTTTCGTCAGAAGGAAAGATCAATGATTACCGAGTCTACCTTCCGCAAGATCGCGCTTTCGTTCCCCGAAGCCAAAGAGCAGGATTTTCGTGGACGCCCTTCTTTTCGCGTGGGCGGCAAGATGTTCGCCACGCTCCATCCGGAGGACAAACGTGCGGTTGTAAAGCTTTCGCTCGCGAAGCAGAAGGCGCTGATCAAATCCGACGCGCAGGCATACTCGCTCATGCCATGGTCGTATCAGGGATTCACCAGCGTGCATTTACGGCGCGTCAATGCGGCCAAGATTCGTGAGCTTGTCGAGGGCGCATGGCGCGGGGTTGCGCCGAAACGCATAGTTGCCGCGTATGACAATTCTCGCGAATAATGTGGCCTCATGGCCCCCTACGCAGTGCGTCACAGAGATTTTGCACTAACGTTGGAGAAATTTATGAAAAATGATTCACACGATTTCGAGCAGTTCATGAAGCAGCGCCAAAAGGCATCCGATGCCTTCGTGAATGGTGATGGAGGCCCGATTGGGCGCATCGTCTCGCGCGTCTCCCCATCTACGTTTTTCGGCCCGCAAGGAGGCTACGAACAAGGCGCCGAGCAGGTGGCCGCGACACACGAGCGCGGCGCGGCCCAGTTCGAGTCCACCGAAAAAAACGCCTTCGAGATTCTTCAAATGGCCGCGAGCGACGGCATCGGCTACTGCGTCGGAATTCAGCGAGCCACCGCGCAAGTGCGCGGGAAGAAGGAACCCGTTCAATTCAACTTGCGCGTGACCGAAGTATTCCGCCGCGAAGGCGGCGAGTGGAAGCTGGTCCATCGTCACGCCGACCCTTTGGCATCCAAATCTGACGAAAAGTAGAAATAACCGCGTCGGATATTCGTAAACGCAATAAACAACTATGTCATTTCATGCCCCTATCAGGCCGATGAAATGACATCATGCGCGCCCTCTCTATCCGCCTGGCAGCGGGGCGGTTCGCCGAATCCCCTGAGCCCCGCCGATCTGAACGCCTGGAGGGCAAGCTTTGGTACCTCCGCGTCCGCAGCGACGGCAAGCGTTCCCGAGCCGGAGTCCTTTGTGCTGCTGGTGATTGCGGTGGCTGGCTGGCGTCTCCGACAGCGCCGCGTCTCATAGAAAGTTCCAACAACCCAACAACGCGTGAAACTTGTCAACAACCCACCGTTTTTGAAGCGCGCGCCAGAGGACGGCAATGGCGAACCAAACGCCGAACCGACGAGAGTTGCGTAATTCCATGCGGTCAGTACATTGGTCAGTAACTCCACGGAAAGCGTACTAGTGCGTTTTTCTAGTTAGTGTGCTGAGTATCCGCAGTGTTGGAAGTAGTTACGGCACTCGCGGGAGTCGAAGCGTTCCAGAAGTTGGCCGAGTCGACTTTCCAGCCCTTCGATGGTCCTCTCGGCCGCGGCGCGAAGGAGCGTTTTGAGTTTGGAGAACGCCAGTTCGATCGGGTTGAAATCGGGACTGTACGGCGGCAGATACACGAGTTGAGCGCCGACGCGTTCGATCGCTTCGCGAACGCCCGCCACCTTGTGAGCCGGCAGGTTGTCCATGATGACAATGTCGTCTGGGCGAAGCGTCGGCGCGAGTTGCTGCTGAACGTAGCCGCAAAACACGTCGCCGTTCATCGGTCCGTCGACCACGGCGGGCGCGGTGAAACCGGACAACCGCAAGGCGCCGACGAAGGTCGTCGTTTTCCAGTGGCCATGCGGGATGCGGTCGATGACTCGCTGGCCGCGAAAGGCTCGACCGTACAGACGGGCGAGCTTCGTGTGGGCCCCGAATTCGTCCAGGAACGCCAGTCGCCTGACCTCGAGATGCGCCTGCCAGAACCGCCACCCCTGCCGGCGATCGGCGACGTCGGGACGCAGTTGCTCAGCGGCATGAACAACTTTTTTTTAGCGTCAGGCCCAAGCTCTTGAGCGCGCGCCACACTGTCACGGTGCTGACGCTCGCCGCCAGCTCCTGACGCAATTCTTCCAGCGTGGCGTCGGGCGACTGGCGAACCAGCTCGGCCAATTCCTCCTCGCGTCCCGCCAAGGCGCGCGGCGGGCCGGTTCGACTCCGGCGAGGAGCCAAGTCGCCTGTCTCGTCACGCTGGCGGAGAAGCTTATACAGCCAGCGGGTCGACACTCGGTATTTCCGCGCCGTCTCGGCCTGCGACGCCCCGGCGTCGAGGTCCGCCATCACCCGTTCACGCAAATCCAACGAATAAGCACGCATCACGTCAGCCCTCCTGGGTGAGGACCAACCTAAACGACTCTACTCAGCTAGCAGAATAGCAGTTGGAAATGCGCTCTAGAACTGCGGCGCAAGCCGCGATGCGAAGTGCGGTCATGAGACTCCCCCTGTTCCGAGTAGCGATACCGCCACGATATCCCGGTGGATTTGCCGGGTCAAATCTCAGCATAAAAG
>JANOIK010000871.1:0-2727 GCA_031407585.1 Planctomycetota bacterium
CGAGATACCGCAGCCGCAGCGCCTCGCGTTGGTCCTCGGGCAGCGTGTCGATTGCCGCCAGCATGGCGAGTTGACGCTGGTCGCGGGAGAACGCCGCGCTCGGCGTCGTCATGCTTGCGGCAATCGACACGCTGCCCGAGGACCAACGCGAGGCGCTGCGGCTGCGGTATCTCGTGGGCCTGCCGTCGAAGGAGATCGCCCAGAAGCTCGGCAAGACCGACGGAGCGGTGCGGGTGATGCTGTCGCGCTCGCTGGCGAAACTGCAGGAGATGCTGGCGGAGACGGATTAGGATTTATGATTTGGGATTTATGATTTCTGATTTGGGGATGGTGGCCAGAGCGGGCTTTTCTCCTCCAAATCATAAATCAGAAATCCTAAATCATAAATCTTGGCAATTGCGATTCTTGCACCCCCCTGGCGCTTCTCCGGCACTTACTCTTCCATGACCGGCGTGAGCGATCCTCCTTGCGTGGCGTTCGACCTCGAAAGCCTGGTGCGCGAGCATCAGGCGGACGTGTGGCGGTATCTGCGTTACTTGGGCGCCGCGGCCGATGACGCGGACGACCTGACTCAGGAGACGTTTCTGGCGGTCGCTCGCACGCCGTTCGAACTGCGGAGTCGCGGCGAGACGGCGGGCTACCTGCGCACGGCGGCGCGGAATCAGCTTTTGATGCTGCGCCGCAAGCAGGGCCGGCAGGCGACGACGGTGGAGCTAGCCGCGGCCGAGGCGGTGTGGGCGGCGGCGACGCCGGAGGGCGATTCGAGTCGGTTTCTCGAGGCGCTGGCCGCGTGTTGCGAGTCGCTCACGGGCCGGGCGCGCGAGGCGATCGAGCGGTTTTACCGGCATGGCGAAAGCCGCGAGGAGTTGGCGGCGGCGTTTGAGGTGACGGTCGACGGCGTGAAATCGTTATTGCGACGGACGCGGGCGGCGTTGCGGGAATGCATCGAACGGCGGTTGGGCAGCGAGCAGCGCAACGAGTCCTAAATGCGTTGAGGCCCGAAGGGCCGTGATAGGACAGCCCCGGGCAACGCCCTGGGTGTGAGGTGTTGCCGGAAAAGATCAGCCCTGAAAGGGCGGGATGAGCGATGCGATTCAACGAGTCGGCGAAATCATCTCGCCCCTACAGGGCTAATGACATTGGGCGCACTCCCAACCCAGGGCTGCGCCCTGGGCTATCCCATGGCGGCCTTTCAGGCCTTCGGACTCGTAGATCGCGAGCTGGAAAATGAACGACGAACCACTCACGTCCGAACTGGATGACTTGCACGATCGGCTGATCGACCGCGGGCTTGAGGAAGTGCTAGGCGGCGGTGGGGCGCCGGATCTGCGGGAGCGGATTCTTGCGGCGGCGGGAGTTACGCCAACGGCGACGGTGACGACGCCCGAAAACTGGACATCGGCGGTCGGGCCAGCTCAAAGTAAGCGGCGACGCATTCGTTGGATGGCATGGGCAATCGCGGCGTCTGTCATGGCGGTCGTGGGGACAGGGCTCGTCCTTCCCGCGATGCAAGCCGAGCGCGAAGCGGCGCGGCGGGATGTAGGCTTTTCCTCAAATAAGTCGACATTGGCGTCGGAGCGACAAGTCCTTCTGGAGCGTGCGAAAGGGCGTGCGACTGCGTCTGGCGCCGAGGATTCTACGGCCGAGCGCCTATCGCTCGGCGTGCCGGTCAATTCGGAGGCGGATGCCGACGGGCGCATCAATCTGAACGCTGCGGGCACAACTGATGGCGCGGCGAGTTCCTTTTCCTTGGGCTGGGAACGACAGGATCAGCCGGCCTTTACTGGCGCAGCTTCAACGCCAACGCAAGAGACGGCCGGGGCGGAAGGCGGTGAATACGAAGTGGCGCGCGGTCCCCAAGAATCCGCGGGCGTCGAACTTGGCATGCGATGGAAGAACGATGCCGAGTCCGACGGCGGTCGGGGCGGGACCATGGCCGGGTATGGCGGCAGAGGAGGACTTGGGGGAGGCGGAGATGGAGAATTCGGAGGCGGTCCCCGCGGGTTCGCGGGTGGCGCCGGAGGCCGCGGAGGGGCGAGGGGGCGAGGAGGGCGTGGCGGATCGGATGTGGCGCAAGCTCGCGATGGCTCGATGCAGTTGGATGTTATTCCGTTTTCCGATGGACCGCCGGTGGGATATCCCGATGCGCCTGTCTGGCAAGAGTTAAGCAGGCGACGGAGTTCGCGTTATGCGAGGACGGACCTCGCCACTCTGGGCAGCGGCACGGACGATGCCGCCGATCTCGAGGTTGCGAGACAGATGGCGATGATGCAGGCCCAGTCGAGTTCGGGGCTCGACGCGGCGGTCTCTGCGGAGATGGACAAGGACCCGACAATGTCGATGTACAAAGAGCAGCTCTTTGCACTCGATCAGCAGATTCAACAGCTTTCGTCAGCGTCGGAGAACCAAGACAACTCGCAGTTGAATCGTCTCAAAGTTCAGTACGCGCAAACTGAGGAAACGATGCAGCGCTATCGAACTACTGCTGAACGTGAAGCGGCAACACGGCTCGCGAGACTGCTGAACGAGAGGAATGCTCGTCTGATCGGCGATCGCTATGCCGAAATCGTCGAAAACGCCTTCCTCCCGATCAGCGCCGCGACGGCCGACAATCGGCTGAGCACGTTTTCGATCGACGTCGACACGGCGAGCTACGCCAACGTGCGGCAGTTTCTGATGCAGGGGAATCAGCTCCCGCCGCCGGATGCGGTGCGGATCGAGGAGCTG
>JANOIK010000875.1:0-2154 GCA_031407585.1 Planctomycetota bacterium
CGTGGGCAAAGTCGTGACGCACGTGCGACTGGACAATGGGCGGTACAACCTCATGCTGCTCGGCATGCGCCGCGGACGGATCGTGGGCGAGCGGCCTGCGACGCGCTCGTTCCGCGAGGCCGAGGTCGTGCTCATGGACGATGTGTATCCCGACGCGGGCGATGCGAGCCGCGACGATGTGCAGGAGCGGCTAGCCAAGGCGTTTCACGAGGCGCTGCCGCTGCCGGAGAACGTGTCGACGAACGAGGGGCCTGTGGCGGAGCTGCTTTCCAGCGAAGTGCCGCTGGGCGTGCTCACGGATTTGGTGAGCTTTGCGTTGCCGTTGGAGTCTGCGCTGAAATGCACGCTTCTCGGCGAGGTCGACGTGGATCGTCGCGCGCGGCTGCTGCTCGACGCGATGGGTGAGCCGGCGACTGATACCGTGGTGCTCCCGACGCCGTCGATTCTCGCGGTTCGCGGGCCCTATCCGCCGCGGTTTAGCGTGAACTAATGCGGACACGGACGTTCGCGAGGAGTCCGTACGGCACGGCACGGTCGGGCGTTGACGGTGCTCATCGGCGGGGTTTAGTATCGACGGTATGAGCTTACCCCCCTGCCACGCCGCGGATTCTGCGGCTGCTCCGGATGATTCCTCGCCGGACGTCGACCTGCCGCGGATCGAGCGCGCCGTGCGTGAGATTCTGCTCGCCGTCGGCGAAGACCCCGACCGCGAGGGCTTGAAGGAGACTCCCGCCCGCGTGGCCCGGATGTACCGCGAGCTGTTCAGCGGGCTGCATGCCGACCCGCGGATTCACCTGCACAAGTTCTTCACCGAGAAGTACGACGAGATGGTGCTGGTAAAGGACATCGCCTTCAACAGCATGTGCGAACACCACATGCTGCCGTTCATCGGCAAGGCCCACATCGGGTACATCCCCAGCGGGAAGGTCGTGGGGCTAAGCAAGCTGGCCCGAGTGGTGGAAGTCGTGTCGCATCGCCCGCAGGTGCAGGAGCGGATGACCGAGCAGATCGCGAACCTGCTGGTCGAGGAGCTGGGCGTGAAAGGCGTCGCCGTGGTGATCGAGGCGTCGCACACGTGCATGTCGATCCGCGGAGTTCGCAAGCCGGAGAGCGTGTGCGTGACCAGCGCAATGAAGGGGACGTTTCGGTCGAACCTGTCGAGCCGGAGCGAGGTGATGACGCTGATCTACGGCGATCGGCGGTAGGCGAGCCGGGGTCGGGTGGCATGCCTTCGTCCGCGTAGGCATGTTGAACCAGAGTTCGGACATCTCACGCGGACGAGAGCATGGCACGCAGGGGGAAGGGTGAGGCCGCAAGTCGATGGTTTTGTTGATCGAGTTTCTGCTGCGGCTCACGTTCGGATTGGCGGGCTCGATGGCGCTGGTTTCGCCGCGGCAGGTTTCGAGCGGTTACTTCCGCAATCACTTGTATGTGACGCTGGGGCTCTCGCTGCTGGCGGCGCTGCTTTGCTATGGCATCGATCTTCCTGTGCAGCGTTACGCGTTCCGTTACGCAGTCGCCGCGGCGATACTGAGTTACGTAGGCTCGGTGCTGTGGCTTTACGAGCGTCCGTTGGCAGGCCGCTTGTCACAGGCTGCTGTTTCTAGCATGGCGCTCGTAGGCGCCGCGCTGGTGAGTCCACCCGCCCCGCCGAACGTCGTGACCAATTTGCTTGGCAAGATTCAGGTGCTCACCTCGGGGTGGCTGTTGGGCGTGACGATGGCCGCCATGCTGTTGGGGCATTGGTATCTCAACTCGCCGGGGATGCAGCTTGCGCCCCTGCGACGGTTGCTCGCGATCATGGCCGCGGCCGTCGCTGTTCAGATCGTGGTGAGCGGAGTTGGACTGGGGCTTGAGCTGGGGCAGCGCGACGTCTCGCTGTCCTTCTGGCTGTTCGTGGCGCTGCGGTGGCTGTTTGGATTGCTCGGCGTCGTCATTCTGATCTGGATGGCGTGGCAGACGCTGAAAATTCCCAACACGCAGAGCGCGACGGGCATTCTCTACGTGGCGGTGATCGGCACGTTCGTGGGCGAAACGATGTCGCTGCTACTGTCTCGCGAGAGCGTTTTTCCGCTATAATGGGCGGATGAACGCGACCTTCGCTTGTCCCTCGTGCGAGGCCCCGGTGCGGCAGCATTTCGATGCGTCGACCTC
>JANOIK010000909.1:0-14057 GCA_031407585.1 Planctomycetota bacterium
CGCCGCCGCACGCACGATTTCCGGGGGATTAGCTCAGTTGGGAGAGCGTTTGGCTGGCAGCCAAAAGGTCAGCGGTTCGAGCCCGCTATCCTCCACTTTCGTAGGGCCTCCACGTTTTCCGGCCATGACCCTTGGCCGGCCGCCACAAGTGCTGGCCTCGGTTTAACGGGGCCTTTCTCGGACCACTCTGGCGCGAGGCCCGTCGGTCGGCGGTGGTCTTGCTGGCTCGGGCCGGAATGATTCAACCTCCGCGTCCGGTCGCGCGCTATTGTCCGGGGCAGTTTTCCCATGAGCGATACGCCCGAGGATCCCGCAACTCGTGCCGCGCTCGTTCCCGATCTGCCCCTGGAAACGCCAGTCACGGAGGTGCCCTCGCTCCCACCCGGCCGCCATGGCGAGGGGGCCGACCTGATGTCTGCCGTGGGCTTCAAGCTCGCGACGCTTCTCTTCCTACACAACGCGTGTCTCGGTACGTGGTTCGTTACGCTGAGCGCGTATGTGAACGCCAATTCGGGCGCCGCGGGGCTCGGCCTGTTTGGCGCCGGCTTTATCGGCGTGGCGTACAGCGCGGCGCCGATTGGCGGCATGGTGTCTCCCGTGATCACGGGGCTAATGGCCGACCACTGGTTTGCCGCCGAGCGGCTCATTGTC
The DNA here is from genome assembly GCA_031407585.1 of Planctomycetota bacterium. Lineage (GTDB taxonomy): Bacteria > Planctomycetota > Planctomycetia > Pirellulales > Lacipirellulaceae > Lacipirellula. Next base: position 652 of record JANOIK010000909.1, read on the forward strand.
GTCTTGCAATTGCTGTGTGCGGCGGCGCTCTGCGGGGCCGTCGCCGCGCCTTCGCAGGAGTTGTTTTTTTTCGCCCTGATCGCGTACTTCCTCTGCCTTCATCCGAGCAGCTCGTTGGCCACGTCGATGGCCCTGCATCATCTCCGGCGGCCGGAACGGGACTTCCCCGTCGTGCGAGCGTGCGGCACCGCGGGTTGGGTGGTCGCGGGGCTGATTGTTGGCTTGTTTTGGCCGTGGGCGACGGGGAAATCCATCGAGTCGACCGATGTGCCGATGAAACTCGCCATCGCGGCGTCGCTCCTCACGGCCGCGTTTAGCATGACCCTGCCGCGCACGCCGCCGCTCAACCGGCAGCTCCTTCCCCTCCCCGCGAAATCGCCGCTGCCGTCGAAAACCCAGCTGTGGGAGCTCGTGCGCGATTCGCGCTTGATTGCGCTCCTGGTGCTGGCCGTCGTCGCCCACGCCCCCACGCAGTTTTATTACGCCTACAGCAACGTGTTCTTCAAATGGACGGGGATGGAGTACCCCGCGGCGAAGATGACCTTGGGCCAAGTCGTCGAAGTTGGCGTCATGTTGCTGCTACCGGCCCTCCTTGTTCGTGTGAGCGTCCGGACCGCGATCGTGGCCGGCATGGGGATTTGGACGCTCCGCTTTGCCATGATGGCGACGGCGGCGTCGCCCCCGACAATGGGGCGCGACCTGCTGCTCTACGCCGCGATCATGCTACACGGCGTGGCGTTTACGCTGGTGACCATCTCGCTGCAGCTCGAGGTCGACCGCTGCGCGGGGCCCCGGCGCAGGGCGACGGCCCAGGGCCTTTTTTCCGTCGCGGTCCAAGGCCTGGGATGCTTCGCCGGAGCCAGAATCGCGGGATTTGCGGGGGCCGCGTTACTGCCCGTCGAGGTTCAGAATGCCACACCCGCGGGGTGGGAGCGGTTTTGGTTCATCGCCGCGGTAGGGGCCGCCGGCGTAACAGTCCTGGCCCTGGTGCTGTTGGGTAGGCGGACCGCGGAAAATCCGCCCAGCGCGGTTGTTTGAATGGGTGTGAAAAGTGCGCCAGGGGTTTTTTGGGAATCTACAGAGAATGTGCTGGCAAATCTGTTTACATCGGTTATCCTAGGCATACGCATAGGGAGCGCTCGTGGGCGGAGCCCCTTTTTTAAGGGTACCCAAGCCAGCTCTTCCTCAGCAACAGTTCGAAATAGCGACGGGCCAGCGACCGAGGGAGTCGCCCAGGATGTGGTGAACCACATTCTCGGCTTACGGGCCGCTAAATCGTTGCCGGCGCTCTTTCGGCTGATACAATCGGACCTAGCAACCGTAGGGTTGTGGGTTTAGCAGAGTCGCAATACGTCTGTCTTGTCATCGGGTCGGTCGCGCAAGTTAAACGGCGTGCAATTATCACTGCGTTGAGGAGAGCGTTCTAATGAGCAGGACATCCCGATTCTTTTCTAAGGCTGGCGCCTACGCGCTTGGCCTGGCCCTTCTTGGGGTCTTCAGTGCCTCTGCACAAGCGGCGTTTATTCAAAATTACGGGAATTTCGGTCCCGTCCCTCCCGGCGTCTCGTTCGTCGGCGTTACGGAGTCTAACTCCGGCACAGGCCCTCTCTACGTTTCACTGCCTAGTTTGCCCCCAGTGCCATTTGCGACCGGGCTTCGTTTCAGACCGGCCACATTTGTCGCGACGTCTGCGAATGGCGTCGCCGCCCTGACCAATGGCCAGTTGAACTTGACGATCATGGGCAATGTGAATTTGCCCAATGTGGTAGGCATTGATGCCATCAGCCTGTTCGAGGCGGGCGACTACACCCTTGCCACATTGGGCGGCCCAGCGACATCCGTGTTCGCGGGTGCCATCATGCGAGCGACGGTGACGCACATCAATGGTGCGCCGGTCCTTGGCGGCCCGGTCAACTTGGCGCCGGTTAACGCCGCGTTTGGTGACAGCTTGCCTGGTATCGAGATTACTCAGCCTTGGAGCCTCGGCTTGTTTTTGGATGTCGGCGCTCAATTGGCCGGTCTGGGTTATGGTCCTAACGATCGGGCCACCAAAGTTGACGTGGTCATCAACAACGCGCTGGTGGCCACCAGTCAGCCCGGCACGCTCGCGGAAATTTATAAGAAAGATTTCCGCCTCGATATCGTGCCCGATCCGGGCGTGGTACCCGAGCCGGCAACGGCGGCTCTCGCCGGTCTGGCCCTGTGCGGGTTGCAATTGGTCGGCCGCAAGCGCCGCTAGTCGTCAGCATTCAATTAAACCGATAAAGGCCCCTTTCGCGCAGTGAGGGGCCTTTTTCATTGGCGGAGATTCAGGGTATTGGCGGTGGGCGATATTTCGTCTCACCTTGCGTCCACCACAACTGGTTAACGCGCCAGAACTATTTAGCGCGCAAGCCGCCGATGCGGGGATGAACTTGCGTCGTCTCCGGTTAGGGCTGGGCGCCTTACGTGACCAACGGTTCTACTGCTGTGCTGCGCAAGCGCTGCAGGTAATCCTCGTCGAGCATCTCGAACGGTTTGGCGACGCTCGGCCAGGGCTCGCCTCGTTGCACGATCAGCCGCTCGTCGAGCGGGCCCAGCCGATGCTCGGCAAGGCCGAGATACGAGATGCGGCTGGGCTCGAGGCCCATGATTCGCGCCGCCGTAGCGTCGAGCGCGGGCAGATTGCCGCCAACTAGGATGAGCCCCATCTGCTTCAAGCTGCCGAGGATGGGCCCGTCGCCTTCCATGCAGTCGATGCCGTCGATAATCCCGAGCGTGCGGGGCAAGCTGCAGTTGATGTCGACGACCGTCTCGGGGATGCCGTTGTGATGCAGCACGTTCTTCGGCCAGCCATACTTGATACCGGGCAGGACGCCGTAGAAGTTCTTCATCGAGGCGGTCATGCCGACCCAGTGGTGCGTCTTGAGCTTGGGGAGCGACACCACGAAATCGGCCTCGGCAATCGAACGGGGAAAGTGCATTCCGTCGAGCGCACTGAAGCCGCCCATGTTGGGCCGCCAAACGACCTCCTCGTAGTTGAGATCGACAAACGGCAGTTTGGCTTCGCGTAGTGCGTCGAGCACTCCTGATTCGGCGAGCGCGAACATGGTGTCGCGCATGTGTCCGGGGGCTTCCCCCACGGCGACGTCGGCGCCGCAGCCGCGGAAAACGTCCGCGGCGGCCACGATGACCGCGGGATGCGTCGTCATGTGGGGTCGTTGTCGCGACGGCTCGACCAGATTGGGTTTCAGCAGAACTCGTCGGCCGTGAAATTGCTCCGCCGTTAAGCCGCACGCCACGAGGCCGTCGCGGATGGTTCGAGCCAGCGCGCCAGCGTAACTTTGCGACTTTGCGATGAAGACCTGCGTCGGCTCGGTCCAGCGCGATTTCAGTGCCCGCGCGGCGGCGACTCCCGCGACGGCGACGCCGCCCGCCGCGAGTACCGCGCGGCGACTCGGCTTGGCAACGTTCGGCGATGAATCTTGGCTCGTCACGAAACGTATTCAAATCCCATTCTTAGGAACTAACCAGCAAGGCACTACAGAGGAACCGGCGACGCCGCCAGAACTTCCGATCGCGCCGCAAGCAGCAGAAGCGCCTTCTCGTAGGACGCCAGCGGACTCCATGCATCGTTGCCAAACGCGGCTTCAATCCAGTCATCGGCAAACAGCGGCCGCCACCCGTGAGCCGCGAGGCCGATGAGGCCCCAGCTCAGCGAGATGGGAGTGGTGGATTCGCTCACGGCGCTCTGCAGGTAGCGCAGCGTGCCCTCGATGCGACGATCGTTCGAGCTGCGACCCGCGAGCGCGGTCAGCGCGATTCCGCTCGGGGCAACGTGCGGGACCAACTGCTGGCCGAGCACCGTGGTGTTCCCATAGTTCGCTCCGCCATCGGGAAGCAAGCGGTTGGAGATAAGCCGCACGCCCTCCGCCACGCGCGGATCGTCGGCGTGACCGGCGGCGGACAAGCCGAGGACGTGGTAGCACGTCGGCTCGAGCCACGATGCCGTGTCGGCGGCCCAGGACCAGCCGACGATCGTGGTGTCGTGCCCCACCTTGGGCGATCGGGGAGCAGTCTTCCCACGATCGGCGAGGCTCCACTGCGCCGCTCGTTCGATGTTTTCTGTGTAACGCTGAGACTTCCCGAGTCGGTCGACGACGCTCCACGCGAGCATTGCCAGACTCGTCGGCCAGCGAGGTTCGCATTCCGCGGCCGAGATGCCGACCGAACCGTCGCTCTGCTGCACGTCCGCAAGCCACCCGGCCGGTGCGAGGGCCGCATCCACTTCGCCGTGCGCGGCGAGCGCCAGGGCGCTCAGCGCCGCTGGCTCGGCCATCGTTTCGCGCGAGGCACGATACGTCCACTGCCGCGCCGCGGACAAGCGTTCGATGTGGGTCCGGAATGGTGGCATCGCAATGAGACGCGAAACGACAGGGCAGGGCGGTGGCGACGGAGGCTTAAGGAATCACCGCCAGACGGATCGAAGGCGCGAGGCGTGCGATCCACGACCCCCAATTGACGAAGAATTGCCACATCGTGCAACACTAGGTTGCGAAATTACCTCAATTCCCGCCGCCCACGCCTGCGTCACGGTCACAATCGCGCGGGCTGGGGGCACAGTCCGATTGTGTCGGCCGCTTTTGCCAAATTCGCGCTGCCAGAGCGTGGTTTTCTTTGACTCCCGATGAAGCTGACATAGGTTTCTAGTGGAGTCGCTAAGCCGGATGGCTACGCGGTTCCAAGCTTGGTGAACGCTGCAGGCGTGAACCAGCGAAATGCTTCTCTTCTCCATTTCCGCAATCGCGGGGCGCCTCGGAGAGGCGCGGGTAAGAGCGGCGTTTCGCGCCTGAGAGCCTGCTGCGCCATCATCCTCGAGAAAGGCAAACCGGTCGCGAGGCCGGGACGCAAAGCTAGGGGACAGCCGCGTCGCAAGTCGCAGCTGTTAGCTCGGTTGCCGAAGGGATGTTCGACGTCAAACGTTGACGCACGAATCACGACGGTATGAGAGATGAGACGCATCCATTGTTGTTAATGACCGGCTCGGACAGACGCGACCTTAGCAGGCTCACTCGCACGGCGACGTGCGACGCGCGGCTGTCGGAGCCAACAAACGGGAGTGTTCGTTGTTGAGACTCCCGACAACCAGTAGGGCGCTCATTTCCTGTAGGAAATGAGCCCCGAGAATTAGAGGACATCATGAAGAAGCTCGCTTTGAAGGTCCAACGTTTCCTCGTCTCGGAAGATGGTCCGACCGCGGTTGAGTACGCCGTCATGCTGGCGTTGATCGTGATCGTGTGCTTGACGGCCATTCGGTCGATCGGCACGAACGCGTCGACCACGTTCAACAACGTCGCCGCCCAGCTCGGCAGCTAACATCGGAACGTCGCCCTACTGCGGAACTACGATGCGAGGCGTGGAGTGCGCCGTGCGTCACCAACCCGAGGGATGCCATGAGAAGTTTCGCAGCGAAGGTCACCAAGTTTCTCGTCTCGGAAGACGGCCCCACTGCGGTTGAGTATGCCGTGATGTTGGCGCTCATCGTGATCGTTTGTCTGACGGCCATTCGGGCCATCGGCACAAACGCAGCGACGACGTTCAACGACGCGGCCGCCCAACTCGGAAGCTAGCGGGAGCCAGTCGCCCCAACCGGCGACGCAGGACGCTCAAGACACATCGAACCTCTCGGACGCACTGACGCTCCGAGAGGTTTTTTTATGCGCGGCGGCAGAATTCGTGACCTAGGCTTGTTGAGAGGCGCTCCCCGAGCGGGCGGCGTTCGCACGGGCGCCTCGATTTTTGGAGGCTTGCGCCATGATCAGTTGGCTGCCGGATGAATTGCTGCGGGCTGCATGCCAGATGGCGTGCTACGGCTTCGCAGCGTTGACCGCGGTGATCACGTTCCTGTTCGTGCCGCGCTGGTAAGCGCGGGTGAAGGGACTTGAATTGTTTGCGGCGCAGGCCCTGGGCCTAGAAGCCCGTGAGATTCCAGCGCGTAAGGGCGCTTAACAGGACACGTAACAGCACACGAATCGTCGGGGAGCGGATTCATGTTCGACTGGCAAGAAATCACCGGGCAGCTCGCGGAAACCTGGCCGGTTTGGGTCGTGACGATCACCCTCGTGGTCGCCGCGGTCATCGACGGACTGCAGCTGAAGGTGCCCAACTGGATCACCTTCCCCATGATTATTAGCGGCTGGATCTACAGCGCCGCGTTCTCGCCCTACGCGGGGTGGGACGGCCTGTGGCTGAGCCTGATCGGCACGGCCGTGGGCCTCGCGCTCCTGCTACCGCCCTACGCCGTCGGCGGCATGGGGGCGGGCGACGTCAAACTGCTCGCCGGCGTCGGCGCCTGGATGTGGGGCACCATCACGCTGTACGCCTTCGCGGTGTCGGCGCTTGTCGGCGGCGTGATTGCCGTGGGCATGGTCCTGTGGGCCGGCGCCTGGCAGAAGCACAAAAACCAATTCTGGTCGATCATCAACGAAATCGCGACGGTCAAGGATCCCGAGAAGCTGGCAGAGATTGCCGCCGAGCGCAAGCCGCGGATGTTTCTGCTGCCCTACGGCATTCCCATCGCGATCGGATCGATTGCGTATTTTGCATTCTCGGGAATGCTAGGCTGAGATTTGCTAGCGGCGCGGCGCCCGCGGCGGACATGAATCTCAGTTTAGAGTGAACCGATTGTGACGGCGGCGCCGAAGAAACCGACAAGGCGCTACAGTGCGTCGTGGAGCGCGCCCGATACGGACGCGCTCCGGAGAGTCGCCCGCGGCGTTTGCCAGTCCCGAGGGGATTTCCAGAACACGACAGGAAACCTTACTGCCAAGGATTGGCTGCCAACAACTTGAATTTGCCGTCAGGCGACTTCATGCCAGGGGGGTGTGATGCGTCCGAAATCTCTCATTCTGCTTGCGCTTGCGCTAGGTTGCGGCCTGGTTGCCTCGATAGGCATTAGCCAGGTGCTCGACCGTAGCGGCCGGCCGTCCGCCGTCGAGACGACGCCGATCTACGTTGCGCTGCAGAACGTCAACGTCGGCGACCCGCTCACCGAGACGATGGTCGCGCTCGAGGAATGGCCCAAGGACAAAGTGCCCGTGGGCGCCGTAACGACGTGGGAGGCCCTCGAGAGTCGCCGCCCGCGCACGAACATCTACCAGGGCGAGCCGATTCTCGACGGCAAGCTGCTCGCCAAGGGGCAGACCAACGACCCCATTCAGGGCGTGCCCAAGAACATGCGGCTGAAGACCATCGCGGTCGATGCACGCAAGAGCGCCGCCGGTTTGCTGAGCCCCGGCGATCGCGTCGACTTGCAGATTTACGTCAACCGCAACGAAACCTATGGCATCACGGTGCCCGTCACGCGCATCTTCCTTCAGAACATTCGCGTCTACGCGGTCGATGCGACCTTTGAAAAGAACGCCGACGGCGAAGACGCCCGCAGCGTGGCCAAGACGGTGTCGCTGATCGTGACGCCGGCCCAGGCCAACAAAATCACGCTCGCCGAGAACATGGGCGACATCAGTCTCATTCCGCGTCACCCCGACGACGACACGGTGGTCGACGACTCCGAGGCGACCGGCGACGACCTGCTCGATCCTTCATCGGCCAACAGCCGCAAGAAGGAGCAGATGGCCGAGGCGGATAGCGGCGAGGGAGAGAGCGGGGCCATGTCCGGGCTGCGCTCGCTGATGGAACAAGCCATGGCGGCGACGGCTGCTGCGAACGTTCAGCCGACGGCGCCTGTCGCGCCGCCGTTTGAAATGACCATCATTTATCCGACTGAAGTCGCGACGATCCACTTCGAAGGCGGTCGCCCGGTGAACCCGGAAGACGCCTCTCAGGTGACCGCTAGCGCGACGAACCCGCTTTTGCCCGCACCGGCGCCGGCTGCCGAGCCAGCGCCCGCCGACGAAGCCCCCGCAGCCGAGCCGGCGGCGGATGCAGACGCGCCCGCAGGATTCCCGATCGATTTCCAGGTCAAGTGACCACCCGATAGCAGACCCATTCCGTTCTTTGGGACAAGGACGTCCCTAACGCCGCGTCCGCCGCTCGACTTTGCGAGCACGGGCGCCGAATGACCCGAAGGAAGTACAAGGATGTACGCGAACCTCTCCCCGCGCGCTTATCGCGATTGTTCGTCGTTCGCCGGATTGATCGCGCTGGCCGCGCTCGCGTGTCCGGCGCCTCTGGCCGTTGCCCAGCTGTCTGTGCAGCCGCAGGCAGGCCAGCCCTTTGTGCGAACCATCTCGGAAGCCAACGAGCGGCTCGAGATGACGGTCAACACGAGCCAAATTCTCACGCTCAATACGCGCATTCCGCGGATTGTCGTCAACAACCCCGAGCTCGTCACCGCGACGCCGATCAGCGAAACGCAGGTGCAGATCGCGGCCCGGAAATCCGGCGTCACCCAGATCAATCTCTGGGACGAGAATGGCCAGGTCCACACGGTCGACCTGTTGATCTACGGCGACGTCCGCGAGTTGGAGCTCGCCTTGCAGCAGATGTTCCCGCAGTCGTCGATCAAGGTCACGCGACTCACCAATAGCCTGGTGATCAACGGCCAAGTCGACCGGCCGGAAGTCGTGAGCACGGTCTTCCGCCTGGCTGAGGATTACGCCCCGAAGGTGGTCAGCAATCTGACCGTCGGCGGCGTTCAGCAGGTGATTCTCAAGGTGAAGGTCATGGAAGTCTCGCGAACCAAGCTGCGTAAGCTGGGAGCCGACTGGGCCGTCTTTGGCCAGAACGGATTCTTCGCCTCCAGCGTGTCGGACATCATTCAGTCGGTATCGTCGACGGCCGGCACGGCTGTCGCCGGCGACCACACGATCGAGTTCGGCGTCGTCGACGACGGCACGTCCTTCCTGAGCGTCCTCGACTTCCTGCAGCAGAATCAGGTTTCGAAGGTGATGGCCGACCCCACGCTGGTGACCCTCAGCGGCCGCCCGGCCAGCTTCCTCGTCGGCGGGCAGTTGCCGATCCTCGTTCCCTCGGGATTGGGGCAGACAACCATTGAGTACAAGGACTTTGGCACGCAGGTCGACTTCGTGCCCATCGTGCTCGGCAACGGTCGGATTCGCCTCGAAGTGCGCCCACGGCTCAGCGAAATCGACGACAGCCGTAGCGTCGTCGTCAACGGGTTCACGGTGCCGGCCCTCAAGGTGCGGGAAGTGGACACAGGCGTCGAGATGAACGCCGGCCAAACGCTGGCGCTTGCCGGACTGATCCAAGAGCGAATCGAGTCGTCAACGCGCGGCATGCCCTATGTGATGGACCTCCCGGTGATCGGCGTGCCCTTCCGAAGAGTTTCGGAGCAGGTCAACGAGATCGAGAATCTGATCCTCGTGACGCCCGACTTCGCCGACGCCATGGACCCGTGTGACGTGCCGCAGTGCGGTCCGGGCATGGAGACCATGTCGCCCTCCAGCGGCGAGCTGTACTGGAAGGGCCTCATCGAAGTGCCGTCCTGCGGTCCGTGCGGCGCGAGCGAGCCCTGCATCTGCCCGGCGCCAGGACAGGCCTGCAATCTCGTAAACGGCGGCAACGGCTGCGGCCCCGCGGGTTGCAACAACAACGCCGCGGGCGGCTACGGCGCGAACGGTTACGGCGCCAACAACTACCAGTACGCTCCGACGGGCGCCGCCGTGATGGCGACCGATGGCCTGCCGCCCGGCGCGGCGCCCATGAACGGCGACGGAATGCTGACGCCCACGCCGGCCGATCCAACATTGCCCAGCGAGCCGGCCCTCGGCCCGCAGCTCGAGCCGATCATGCCGGGCAACGTGTCGCCGCCCGATCCCGCGGCCAGCCTGTCGGCGCCCCAGTGGCAAAGCGCCTCGCGGGCGCCGCTCGACAACAGCGTGCCCCACACGCCACGCTCGATCGTCGCGGGGCCGTCGACCAGCACGCCCGGCCTCATCGGCCCGATCGGTTACGACGTGGAGAATTAAAGTAGAGTTTCACTGAGAGCGTTTGCCATTCGGCCCGGGACGCACGAGACAGACTCGAAGTCCTGCCGCCCTGAAGTGACAGCCATCGCTGACAGAAACTTGATTCACAACTCATGCCGAACGTCCTAAGAATCGCAGTTGTCGACCCGAACGACTCCAACCGAGAGCGCCTGAAAACGGTGCTGCTCGGCATGGAAACCGTATGGCTCGAGGCCGAGTGCTCGCGGTACGCCTTCTTCGTCGACGTCGTCGAGCAGACGAAGCCAGACATCGGCTTCATCTCGCTTGATAGCGACCCGGCCCGCGCGATCAAGCTGATCGGCGAGACGCTCCAAAAGGCGCCGTCGTGCTCGATCCTTGTTAGCAGTAGCTCGACCGACGGCCGGCTGATCTTGGAATCGATGCGCGCCGGAGCCAAAGAGTTCCTCAATGAGCCCGTGCGGCCAGACGACCTTAACGCGGCGCTGCAGCGCGTGCGCCGGCAGGCCGCCGGCGGAGCGCCCTCGCGCAAGGATCACTGCCAGACTGTCGCGCTGGCCGGCGCCACCGGCGGCGTGGGCACCACCAGCATCGCCGTAAACCTCGCGTGCGCCCTCGCGGCCGACGAGAGTCACTCGGTCGTGCTCGTGGATCTCGACATGGCGCTCGGCGACGCCGACGTGTTTCTCGACACGATTCCTGAATATACCCTCGCCGACGTCGCCCAGAACGTGGAGCGGCTCGACCTCACGCTGCTCAAGAAGTCGCTCACCAAGCACTCCTCCGGCGTCCACCTCCTCCCGCGACCGATGCAGCTCGACGAGGTACGTCACATCTCGCAGGACAAACTGCAGCGCGTGCTGGGACTGCTCAAAACATCGTTCACGCACCTCGTAATCGACTGCTCCAAGGGCTTCAGCGAGCTCGACATGCTCGCCATGCGGGCAGCCGACGATGTGCTGATGGTCACGCAACTCGACCTGCCGTGCCTGCGCAACGTCGTCCGCCTGCTCATGACTTTCGACGAAGACGACCACCTGCGCGAGCGCGTGAAGATCGTCGTCAACCGCGTAGGCCACGACAGCGGGCAAATCAGCCTCAAAAAGGCTCGCGACACGATCGGCCGCGACGTCTACTGGCAGGTGCCGAACGACTACCGCGTGATGGTCGAGGTGCGCAACAACGGCGTGCCCCTGGTGCAGCACGCGCCCAAGGCCGGCATTACGCTGTCGATAGCCCAATTAGGCGATGCACTCATCGGCAAGAAGGCGGACGACGAATCCGCCGCGGGCGACGGCAAGAGCCGCCGTTGGCTGAGCCTCTGGCCCAGCCGGTAGTCTGAGCCCGCCGGCAGCGAGACTCCCTCCTCTCCGTGTTTCGGACGCTGAATTCTCGTCGCGCGACCCGATTGCGGCACGCGCATTCGTCGCGACCCGCCCCGCCGTCACAACCCGACGGAACTCTTCGCCCCCGTTCTCCGGGGTCCCCGCAGCCGCCCCGGTGCGCTCGCGAGTGAACTATCCTTTCGTGTCGCAATAAGTCCGCAAAAGCTCGCCTCGCCAGGCGCTGCCGAGCAGCGCGCAGATCGTACCAGGAAAGCTCCCATGACACGAATGGCCAACCCCGGACCGAACGTCGCGAACCGCGATCGCGAGCTCGAGTTCGAGAAACTCAAGCAGCGCATCCACTCGAAACTCGTCGACAAGCTCGACCTGTCGCACGTCGGCGATCTCGAGGGCGAGGTCCTGCGCCGCGAAATCCGCCTGGTCGTCGAGCACCTGTGCGACACCGAGGACACGTTCCTCAACCGCAACGAGCGCGACCGCCTCATCGACGAAGTGCTCGATGAGACGTTCGGCCTCGGTCCGCTGGAGCTCCTGCTCAAGGAGCCCAGTGTCTCAGAAATCATGATCAACGGGCCCAAGAACGTTTTCATCGAATGCGGCGGCAAGCTCGAGAAGACCAACGTCACGTTCCGCGACGACAAGCACCTGATGCAGATCATCGACCGCATCGTGTCGAAGGTCGGTCGCCGCGTCGACGAAGTCTGCCCGATGGTCGACGCCCGGCTGCCCGACGGCTCCCGCGTGAACGCCATCATCCCGCCGCTCGCGCTCGACGGGCCCAGCGTCACCATCCGCCGCTTCGGCTCGAATCCGCTCAAGCTCGAAGATCTGCTCAACTACAAGAGCATGACCCCCGAGATGGTCATGCTGCTCGAAGGCGCCATGAAGTCGCGCCTCAACATCATCATCTCCGGCGGCACGGGCTCCGGTAAGACGACGCTGCTTAACACGCTCTCCAGCTTCATCGACAACGCCGACCGCATCGTCACCATCGAGGACGCTGCGGAACTCCAGCTCCAGCAGCAGCACATCGTGCGGCTCGAAACGCGCCCGCCGAACATCGAAGGCAAGGGCCGCATCACGGCCACCGACTTGGTGCGCAACTGCCTGCGTATGCGTCCCGACCGCATTATCATCGGCGAGTGCCGCGGCGCCGAGACCCTCGACATGCTGCAGGCCATGAACACCGGTCACGAAGGCTCGCTGACCACGTGCCACGCGAACACGCCCCGCGACGCGATCGCGCGTCTCGAAACCATGATCATGATGTCCGGCTTCGACATGCCTGTGAAAGCCATGCGGCAGCAAATCTCGAGCGCCGTCGACATGATCGTGCAGGTGAATCGCCTCTCCGGCGGCCCCCGCAAGGTCACGGCGATCACCGAGATCATGGGCATGGAGCAGGACACGATCATTATGCAGGACATTTTCAAGTACGTGCAGGAAGGCGTCGACGAGAACGGCCGCTGCGTGGGCCAGTTCATTTCCACCGGCATCCGTCCCACGTTCATCGCGCGGCTCGAGGCGCACGGCGTGCGCCTGCCGGCGAGCGCGTTCCGCGAACGCGTCATGCTTCGAGATTAAGAACTACGAACTGCCAGAAACAAGCGCCGCCTGTCGGGGGGAAACCAGAGGGGGGACCCCTTGGCAGGCGGCCGAGACCATCCGACCGACTTTGCGATTGCTAGGACTGTGAGCCACTCATGACTACCAGCATGTTCGTCCTGGGAGCCGTCTTCATCGGCGTCGCGCTGCTCGTCGTGGCCGTGGCCGCGCTGATGCGCGACAAGTCAGTCTCGCAGATGGAAGGCCGCCTCAACACGCTCACCGGCAAGGGCGATCGCAGCGACGGCAGCCTGGCCGAGCTCTCGCAACTGATCGCCGCCCAGCGGGGCGACCACCAGGGACTGCTCGAACGCCTGATCTTGCGGTGGTTCAATCTCACGCGGCTGTTCGAGCAAGCCAACGTCTCGATGACCGTGCCGAAGTTCGTCGCCGTGTGCGCGGGCATCGGCGTCGCGTCCGGCATGGCGCTCTACTACGCCGGCATCAACTACTTGATTGTGCCGCTCGCGTCGGGCTGCTTCAGCATGCTGCCCATTGCATGGTTGAGCTTCAAACGCAAACGCCGGCTCAAGAAATTTGCCGCCCA
>JANOIK010000920.1:0-3554 GCA_031407585.1 Planctomycetota bacterium
GTACGCGGGGGACTATCCGGACGGCTACGGGGATGTGATTCACGGGACCACGACGACGCCTTCGCGGCCGAATGCGCGCGACGTGAGCAACGCGCTCAGTGCGCAGAGCGCGCCGAAATACAGCAATCGGCTGCTCAGCGATTGGGCGGTGCAGTGGGGGCAATTTCTGACCCACGACATGGATCTCACCGGGACGAGCGCGGCGAACAACGCGCTGTTTGCGGGGGGGACGGGCGACTTTCGCATTGCGATCACTTCGCCCACGGATCCGCTGGGGCCGAATCCGATTGCGTTCAATCGGTCGAACTACAATCCGGCGACAGGGACGACGGCCCTGCTGCCTATTCCCGGCGGTCTCACACGTCCGAACTGGCGCGAGCAGATCAACTCCGTGACTTCGTACATCGACGCCTCGAATGTCTACGGCTCGGACGCGGTGCGCGCCGCAGCGCTGCGGACGTTCAGCGACGGCAAGCTGGAGACGAGCGCCGGCGGATTGCTGCCGGGGCTGAACGCGGAGGGGCTGACGAACGACGATCCGTTTCACCTGGGCACGGCCCAGTTTCTCGCGGGCGACGTGCGGGCCAACGAGCAAGTGGGCCTCACGGCGACGCACGCGCTGTTCACGCGCGAGCACAATCGGCTCGCGGGACTGATCAAGGCGCAGAACCCGTCATTCACGGATGAGACGATCTACCAGACGGCCCGCAAGATCGTAGGGGCGGAAATGCAGATCATTACGTACAAGGAGTTTTTGCCCGCGCTGATGGGCACAAACGCGCCGAGTCCGACGGCGTTTGTGTTCAACAACACGCTCGATGCGTCGATCACCAACTCGTTCGCAACGGCGTTTTTCCGGTTTGGGCACAGCATGCAGTCGTCCACGATCGAGCTCGTGGGGAACGACGGCCTATCCGACGGCAGCCTGTCGCTGCGGAACTCGTTCTTCAACCCGGCGATTCTGAAGAACTCGCCGGACACGGTCGACTCGGTGCTCAAGGGGCTCGCGTCGCAGGTGTCGCAGGAGAACGATGTGCTGATCGTCGACGACCTGCGGAGTTTTCTGTTCGGCTCGCCAGGGCAGGGAGGCATGGACTTGGGCGCGCTCGATATCCAGCGCGGGCGGGATCATGGGCTGCTCGACTTCAACGCCTTGCGCCCTGCCTACGGCGTGCCGCGGCTTACGTCGATCAACCAGTTGACGACCGACGCCGCGCTGCGAGCCAAGCTGACGGCGTTTTACGGCAACATCGACTCGATCGACGCCTTCGTCGGCGGACTGGCCGAGAATCACGTGGCCGGCGCCAGCCTGGGGCGGATGGTGCTCGCCTCGCTGACCGACCAGTTCACGCGCCTGCGCGACGGCGACCGGTTTTTCTACACGGGCGATGCGGACCTGCAGGCGAGCGCGGTGACCAACGTGATCAATCTTAATACCATCACGCTGGGCGAGCTTATTCGCCTGAACACGGGAATCACCAACCTGCAGTCGAATGTGTTTTTCACGTTCTTGGACGCCGACTTCAACGAGGATGGCTCGGTGAACGGCGGCGACCTGGCGTTGTGGCGCTCGAGCATGGGCGTGGATGCCGGCGGAGACGCGGACCGCGACGGGGACACCGACGGCACGGATTTGCTGATTTGGCAGCGGCAGTTGGGCCACGCGCGCGTGAGCAGCGTTGCGGCGGGGGCGCCGGCGCCGGAGCCGGGCTCAGCCGTGCTGATGGCGTGGATCTTAGCCGCCGCGCGCTGCAGCAGAACGCGCGTTAGCGGCGAAGGCCGCGGCGGAGCAGGGCGTCCTTGATTCGCAGCGTGCTTTGAGAGTCGCCTACGCCGCAAAGGTCGTCGAGGTCCGTCACGAACCAGAAACCGGTCCTGGCTCGGCGAGGCGCATGGACGTCGGCAAGCTTTCCGAAGGCGGCGTCGGCCGCGAGGCTGAACGCGGCGGCCGGGCCGTCTGATGGTTCGTCGTCTGCGCTCCGCACGGCGGATGCCAGCTCGACGATGGAGGGCTCGACGGCCGGCATGCCGTAGTAGCGTCGCCAGACGTCGAGGTCGGCGGCGTCGACGCGGCCGTTGCCGTCGCCGTCGCCCTGGCGGTACGGGAGCGCCGCCTGGCCGAGATTGCGCTGCCAGAGCAGCAGGTCGTTGCCCGTAACGGCGCCGTCGAGATCGTAGTCGCCAACCTTCGGAGGCACATAGGTGAGCTGTGGCACGTCCGCGGCCGGCAGGGCTCGGTTGTAAATGCGGAAGTCGTCGAGGCGGCCGTCGAGGTACGGGTCGCTGTACTGCGACTTGCCCAGATAGTTTTGCGTAGTGACGCCGAGCGAGCTCGGCGTGAGCGTCATGCTGCTGTTGCGGCCCGCCTCGACGCCGTTGACGTACAGGATGCCGACGCCGCCTGCCAGCGTGACGGTCAGGTGGTACCACGTGTTGGGGGCGAGCACGCGCGTGGTGTTGATCTGCTGCTCGCCGGCGCCGCCGCTCGTGGTCATCGCAAAGCGGAGGAACGTGTTGGCGCCGTTGCGGGCCGTGAGGAACATGCTGTTGGCCGTGCCGGTTCCGAAGTCGAAGACGCGCGTCCAGTTCGCGATCGCGTCGAATTGGACCCACGTGGCGATGGTGAAGTCGGTCACGCCGGCCATGATGCCGGCGGGGAGCGTGGCGTAGTCGTCGGCGCCGTCGAGGTTGAGGGCGTTTTCGATGCGGCCGGTCGCCCAGGTGGGGCCCCCCACGATCGCGGCCGCGAGCGCGTTGCCGCTGGAGTCGGCAGCCGCGGCGCCGGAAGTCTCGTTAAACTTCCACCGGGCGCGCTCTGCCGACGCCACGGCGAAGGCTTCGTTCGAGGGGCCGCTGACGCCGGAGGCGTTCACCGCGGCGACGGTGTAGTAGTACGTCACGCCGGCGGTGAGCTCCGCGTCGACATACGGCGCCTCGGCCGTGTTGGCAATTGTCGCGTACGGGCCGCCGGGCGCCGTGGCGCGGCGAATATCGTAGGTCGTCGCATAGTTGCTCGCCGTCCAACGCAGGGCGATCGCGTCCTCGGCAATGCTGACGGCGCCAAGGGCCGTGGGAATTCCGGGCGGCGTGGGCAGCGCGGTGGCGCTGGCTTGCGGCGAAGGCGCGCTCGAGCCGCCCGCGTTGTCGGCGGTCACGATGTAGTAGTAGGTTTGACCGGCGACGCGGTTGGCGTCGGCAAAGGTCGTCGCGGTCGCGCGCGTAGCGATGGTCGTATAGGGGCCTGCGGGCGCCGTAGCACGGCGGAGCGTGTACGCGAGCCCGGCGCCCGCACTCGGCCACGCAAGGTTGATCTGGTTGCCGACGACGGCCGTTGCGGTGAGACTGGCCGGCGCCGCAGGAACTGCAGGCGGGGTGTTGCCCGTGGCCATTTGGTAGAGTTCGCCCGGCGCGAGGGCGCCCTTGTGAATGCGGAAGTCGTCAATGCGGCCGTTGAAGTAGGGGTCGGCTGCGTACTGCGAACGGCCGATCCAGTTCTGATCGGTCGTGCCGAGTTGAAACGGCGCCGTCGAGGCCGTCGTCATCGAGCCGACGGC
>JANOIK010001045.1:0-2210 GCA_031407585.1 Planctomycetota bacterium
GGCGCTGCTGCTGGTGATCGCCATGATTTGCCACGGCGAGCTGGCGCGGATGCGCCCGCCGGCGGAGCGGCTGACAGCGTTCTACCTGGGCATCGCGGGCGGCGGGGCGTTGGGCGGCGTGCTCACCGGCGTGGTGGCGCCGCTGGTGCTGACCGACTTCTACGAACTGCCGCTGATCGCGCCGGCGGTGTGGATGCTCGGCTTCGGCATTCTGGTCACAGATCGCACGTCGCCGTTTTTCGATGGCCGCAACATGCGCGTGCTGCTGGCGATGGGGCTGATGTTCGTGGGCGTCATCGGCGGCACGGCGAACTACATTTACTACCGCGGGATGTATTCCATCGCCGAGACGCGGAGCTTCTACGGCGCCATCCGGGTTCGTGAGTTCGCCGCCGCGGACAATCCCACGCCCTACCGGCAGCTCGCGAATGGGCGCATTTACCACGGGGCTCAGTTTCTCGCTCCGGAGAAACGTCGCGTGCCAAGCCAGTACTACGCGCCAGATTCGGGAATCGGTGCGTTGCTGATGCCGGTTCCCGACAAAGCCGCCGCGCCGCGCCGCGTCGGCATCGTGGGGCTCGGCGTGGGCACCATCGCGGCGTACGCGGAGCGCGGCGACGACTACCGCTTCTACGACATCAACCCGCAGGTGATCGACTTCGCCGATCGGTACTTCACGTTCCTCGCCGACGCGCGCGAGCGCGGAGCGAACATCGACGTCGTGCTCGGCGACGCGCGTTTGGAGCTGGAGCGCGAGCCGCCGCAGCGGTTCGACGTGCTCGCGCTCGATGCATTCTCCAGCGACTCGATCCCTTCGCATCTGCTCACGCTCGAAGCGTTCGAGCTCTACATGCGGCACCTCGCCGAGCCCGACGGCGTGCTGGCGGTGCATATCTCGAATCGGTACCTCGATCTCTGGATCGTGGTCAACGCCGTCGCCAAGCGGCTCAAGCTGGAGTCGCGGCTGGTGTACGCGGCGTCCGACCCGTCGCCGATCGGTTCCGACTCGTGGTGGGTGCTGGTGTTTCGACCGGGAGCGAGCATCGGCGCGAGGGGGATTGGACTGTTGCCCTCCACGACCGGGCCGCACGCGCTGCCGGACATTCTGTGGACCGACGACCACAACAACATCGTCGACATTCTGTCGCGGCCGGAAGACCGTTTGGCGCCGGCGCCCGAGGCCGCGGCGACGCCGAAGTGAGCGGCCTCGCGGCGGTTACGTGGGAAGGCGGGCTAAGCCGCAAGCGGCGGAGTTAGGTGCATGCTGGCGTTGGTGGTGGGGAAAAACTCGCCTTGCGAACTATGACATGGGTCGTAATACTCCCGCCTGCCTTGGAAGTTTGCATTTGCCTAAACGGCCAAACAATTTTTCGCAGACGTCATCAGCCGGAGTTTATCCGCAGATGAACGCAGATAGACGCAGATTGAATTCACTTCACTAGCGTCCCATGGAGATCGCGGCCCTCCAGCATTCAGAAACAGGACTTCATGGCCCCACCCCGTCTTGCCGCCGGCGAAATGGAACTGCTGCAGATGCTGTGGCGCGAGCGGAGCGTCACGATTCTGGAAGCGCAGACGGCGCTCGGGCTGCCCATTGGTTACACCACCGTTCAGACGCGGCTCAATCGGCTCGTGAAGAAGGGCGTCGCGGCTCGTTCGAGCGATCGTCCGGCGAAATATTCGGCCGCCATCAGCCCGGCCGACGTGGGGCAGGGGGATCTCGACATGCTGGTCGAGCGGGTGAGCGAGGGGCGCGTGGCGCCGCTGGTCGCGCATCTGCTCGAGCGGCACAAGGTTTCGCCGGCGGAGATTGCGGAGCTGAAACGGCTCGTCGCTGCCGCGGAGAAGAAGAATCGTCAGGAGAAGATTTAGCCGCGCTCGCTTGCGACGCGCCCGCCGCGAGCGGCGGGGCTAAATGTTGTTGCACTGAGTCACTTATCGCTGTGGCACGCATGACCGCACACGACCTCGCACTGGCATTGATTCGCACGACGCTTGTCACGAGTGCGTGCGCGTGCCTTGTGACGCTGCTGCTGTCGTGGCTGCGGGTTGATTCGCCGCGCGTGCATCGCATGGCGTGGCTGCTTGTAGTCCTGCAGGGTTGGCTGATCGTGCCGCTGACGCTTCAAGTCGAGGCGGAGCCCGTCCCGGCGATCGTTATGCCGACGCCATCGCGAGTTCTTTCGTCCACGGCGGTCGTGTTCAGCGAG
>JANOIK010001081.1:0-7405 GCA_031407585.1 Planctomycetota bacterium
GTGAGGCCCGGCGTGGCGGCGAATTGCTGGAACTCCCACGGCGGGGCTTTCTTGGCGGAGATTTCGTGCAGCCACTTCCAGCCGACGCCCAGGTTCACGTCCTGGCCAAAGCGGAACAACTGGTCGCGCAGCTTGGCGATGACTTGCTCGAGATTGCCGATGCTGGCGAGGCTGGCGTCGTGGTCGGCGCCAAACTGCCACCATCGCACGCGCAGCGACAGGCGGGTGAGCACGGGGTCGAGCAGCGGCAGCCAGCCGGCGGGATCGGTCATGAGCGTGTCGGCGATCGAGGCGTCGACCGCGAGGCGCTTGGCAAGCTCCGAGTCGGCGGGCGGGCGATCGACGACGCCAACCACTTCGATGTGGTTCGCGGCGGCGCGCTCGGCAAACATCACCAGATCGTCGCCGCGCTGGGTTTCAGTTTCACCGTACCAGACGGGCATTTTCACCCAGTTGACCGCGACGCGGGGCAGCAGTTGGCCGAGGTCGGGCAGCGACAGGGGGATGGCGTCGCCGGCGAGCGACCAGCCGAACTCGCCGTGGGGCGGGCGTTCCAACGGGGGCACCAGGGCGATGTTCACGACGCGCTTGTCCATCATGCCGCGGGAGTTCTGCATGGTGACGCGCACCTTGTAGAAGCCCCGCTTGGCGATCGGCGGCCGCCACGATGTGGCGCCGGCGTAGGCGGCGCGCTGGGTCTCGGTCACGCCGACGAACTCCGAGGCTTTGCTGCGGCGTTCGGTGATCAGCCGGCCTTCGAGCTGCACGCGGCTATCCTTGAGCCGTTGGCTGCTCGCGTCGAGCAACTCGAACAGGATGTCGGGATCGTTATCGAGAATGCCGGACAGCTCGCACGTCACCTCGACGTCGGACATTTTGGTGTAAACATTGTACGGGCTGCCGGTGGTGACGGTCATCTTGGGCAGACGGGCCATCCACACGTCGTCGAGCGAGACCTGGCCCGTGAGGTCGGCGCGCTCGCCGGGTTCGACGTGCAGCACGATGCGTGCGACCGTAATGCGGGGGTCGATCGGATTGCACGGGCCGATGTGGAGCTGGGTCCAGTTGTCCTTGCCCGTCGTGGCGAGCCAAGGGGTGGCCTCGGTTTGCAGCAGGTTGTTATCGTCGTCGTAGAACTCGACGCGAACCTGGGCCTTGGTGTAATCGAGGCCCGCCATGCGCAGACGGCACTCGGCTTTGTAGCTGAAGTTGTCGGAGACGGTGACCAGCGGGCTTTCGAGGTGGGCACCGCCGCCATCGACGCGGACAGTGAGGCACTTGTTCTTCTGATCGAGCTCGTCGGGCGCGATGCTGACGCCGACGTAGTGCGGCAAGCCCGGGCCGAGTGAACGGCGCCAGTTGTCGGGCCAGTTGTCGAAGTTGACGTCCCAGGGCGGATCGAACTGGCAATCGAACACCACGACCGCATCGGGATGCCGCGTGTCGCTAGGCGACGGGGCGCCGATGGCTAGAATCAGGAGCGTGGCGAGGGAGAGCATGGCGGGGGAGTCGGGGAGAGAGTGGTGAGGGGTGATGACGCCTGTCGCCCCGAGGTTGCAACATCAAGGATCGCACTTGCAAATTGCCGTACAAACCCGCTGTCTTGCGCAACCGCTGAAACAAGCATTGCACACCGCGGGGAATCTCGGGTTTGCGGGGGTGCAGATCGACGCCCGCGAGGAGCTGCGGCCGGCCGAACTTTCCGACACGGGCGTGCGGCAGGTGCGGAAGATGCTGGATGATCTGAATCTGCGGGTGGCGTCGGCCACCTTCGCCAGCCGCCGCGGCTACGCCGATGCGGAGGATTTGGAACGGCGGCTCGCGGCCACGGTCGACGCGATGCGGATGGCGTCGAAGCTCGGGGCGCGTGTGCTAGTGCTCGCCGTGGGTGCGCTGCCGGAAACGGACGCCGCCGAGCGCGGGACGCTGGTCGAGGCGCTTTCCAGTCTCGCCGCGAACGGCGGGCGGCTCGGCGTGGAGCTTGCCGCCCAGTGTCCCGAAGCGGCGCCGGAGGATCTCGCGGCGTTGCTCACCCAACTCCCCGCGGGAATGGTCGGGCTCGACCTGAGCCCGGCCGACGTCATTCGCGGCGGCCGCAGTCCGCGCGACATCGCGGCGCGGCTTGGGCAGCATGTACGGCACGTTTACGCCAACGACGCGGTGCGCGGCCTGGGCGGCGCGGCGGCCGTGGACGTGCAACTGGGGCGCGGCTCGGCCGAGATGCCGGAGCTGCTGGGGGCGCTCGAAGAGTTCGAGTACCGCGGCTGGATCACCGTCGAGCGGCGGCACACGCGCCGGCCGGTCGAGGAATGCGGCGACGCGTTGGCGTACCTGCGGTCGCTGTGAATCTTAATTTGTGGGAGGCTTCTCCGACGCCGAATCCGCGTTGCGATTGTTACCGCAATCGGCGCCGGAGACGCCTCCCACACGGCCGGAGCGGCCGCGCCTACTTCTTGCGATGGCGAATCTTCGCCCGCATGCGTCGCTTCTTGCGGCCGAGCTTGCGTCGGCCTTTGCCAGTTCGTTTAGTTCCCAAAGCAGATACCCCGTAGTTCTGAATTAAGCCGCGTCCGACGTCGGACAATCTTTCATGTCCGTCCGCGGACCAAAATCATATGGGCGATACAGGGCTCGAACCTGTGACCCCCAGCTTGTCGAGCTGGTGCTCTAACCAACTGAGCTAATCGCCCCCGCGAGCCAGCCGAGCGGTGATCGCCCGCTAGCACCCCCTGAAGGGTAGTCCCGTAGTTTAGCAACCGCGCGGAGGGCGTGGTAGGGCTGCCGGGGGAGGACATGCCCATCGCGAGTTAATTGGCCCCCGGCCACTGGCCGGGGGCTAAATGGGGGGAAATGCTGGCGCCAGGTCTTCATGGGAGCTTCATTTGCGGTTGTCAAACTGCGCGGTTTTCGTTCTACTTTCGCGTTAATCCCGTCCTTACGGACCGGGTCTTGGCAGGTGAGTCGCCCAAGGCGGAAAGCGACGCGTGAAGCACGAAGCGGCGTGCACGGACGAACGTCATGCGGTTGGTATTTCGCAATTACGACACGGGGTGGGGCGAGCTGCTGTGCTTTGTCGCAGCATGGATGATCGTCCTGGGCGCGGTGTGGCTGGACTACGCCGGCCGTCCCGAGCCGCGGCCCGCGGATAAAATCGCCGCCAGCGGTGGACGGGCTCCGTCGAACGCCACTCTGGATTGAGGCCCGCTTGTACCGCTCGAGGCCGCGCGCTGCGTGGCGCTCGCGGCCCGCTGAAGCGGGGCGCGCCGTACGGGGCGCCGGCACACTTCCGAGGCGTCAATCGGCGCCGACTTCGATGTCGCCGTCCGCGGCTCCTGGAGGCGCCATCTCGGCTTCCACGTCGTCGCGATTGTCGCTGGGCTGACGCCGCCGCAGGTAGAGCTTGATCGGCACTTCCTCGAAATTCATGTGATCGCGCACGGCTCCCAGCAAGTAGCGCTGATAGTCCTTCGCGATCGCCTTCGGCTCGTTGCAGAACAGCACGATCGTCGGCGGCTGCACGCCGACCTGCGTGCCGTAGAAAATCTTGGGCCGGCGATTCTGAAACAGCGGCGGCGGGTTGCGCTGCACGGCCGCGCGGAGCATGCGGTTGAGCTGCCCCGTGGTGAGCCGTTGCCGCGACTGCTTGAACAGCATCTGGGCGTGGTTGAGCAGCGCCTTGATGTTCTTGCCGGTCTGCCCGGTAATGAACGCGATCGGCGCGTAGCGCATTGTGCGGAACGTGTCGTTGATGTAGCGGACCCACTTCTCGGTAGGCATGCTTTTGAACAGCAAATCCCACTTATTCACGACGAAAATGCACGGTTTGTACTCGACGCCGATGTACTCGCACAGTTGCTGGTCGACCTTGCTGATGCGCTGCGTCGCGTCGAGAAACATCAGCACGACGTCGGAGCGGCGGATGCTGCGCTGGGCGCGGTGGGCGCCATAGAAGTCGATCGAGCCCTGGCTCTTCGTGCGGCGAATGCCGGGCGTGTCGATCGCGATGAACGCTTTGCCGTCCAGCTCGAACCGCACGTCCACGCTGTCGCGGGTCGTGCCGGGAATCTCGCTCACGATCATCCGCTCGGCCTGGGCCAGCGTGTTGACGAACGTGCTCTTGCCCACGTTGCGGCGGCCGACGATGGCCACCTTCATGTCGGGCTCGGCGCCCGGCTTCTGGTCGTCGCTCTCGGGCGGCAGGCGATCGAGAATCATGTGCAGCAGCACCGCGCGATTGCGATTCTGCTTCGAGCTGACCGGGATGATCTTGCCGCGGCCGAGCCGGTAAAAGTCGGCGGCCTGGACGTCGAACTTCTCGTCGTCCGCCTTGTTGGCCACGCAAATCACGGGCACGTCCAGATCTCGAAGGCGTCGGCCCACTTCCTCGTCGAGCGACGTGAGCCCCGTCCGCACGTCCACGACGAACAGCACGACCGACGCGGCGTTGATGGCCGTGTCGATCTGGTCTTCGATGTGCTTGGTAAGATTGTCCTCGTCGTAGCCGCCGAGGCCGCCGGTGTCGACGAGCTCGAAGTACCGGCCCTCGTACTCCATGAGGTAGTCGACGCGATCGCGCGTGACGCCGGGCCGGTCCTCGACAATTGCCAGGCGCAGGCCGGCGAGCCAGTTGAACAGGCTGCTCTTGCCCACGTTGGGGCGGCCTACGATGACGACTTGGGGGACGGCCATGGGGAGCAACGATTCGGCTACAGGACAGCGGCAGGGGAGCATTCTATGATAATCAGCCGGGGGGCGGGCGTGTAGTTCGCGATTTGGGTCTCTGCGGAGAGCGGAGCCGATTTCCGGGCGTAAGTCCTGCGGTTCGACGGCATGCGGCTGGGGCGAGTAGAGTTTCACCACGGGCGGCCTGTCACTTCTGAAAGCGAGCGAGACATCCGTGAGCGTGCCTTCGGCGATCGCGTGGCGCCCTCACCGCTGGCCCCTGCCTGTGCGCGTGCTGCTGGGTGTTTTCCTGGGCGCGGCGCTGGGGATTCTCTTCGGACGGCGTGAAATTGTGCTCGGGTGGTCGAACGCGGATTTGGCCCAGTTGGGCAGCCTGTATATCCGGCTGCTGACGGCGCTGGCCACGCCGCTGATCTTCTTCGCGATTGTCGACGCCTTCGTCCACACACAGATCAGCGGCCGGCAGGGGCTCAAGATGCTGCTCATTTGCAGCGTCAATATCGCCGCGGCGTTCGCGATCGGGCTGACGATTCTCAATGTCTGGCACCCGGGGCTTTCGTGGCGGGAGCTCGTCGCGGAAGAGCGCGCGGCGTCAGCGGATGTCCAAGCGAAAATCGACGAGACCGCCGAGTCGGCCAAGGAACGCTCACTCTCCTTGCTCAAGACGCTGGACGGCTACGTACCGAAGAGCGTCGCCCAGCCGTTTGCCGAGAACACGGTGCTGACCGTCGCCGTGCTGGCGATCGTGGTGGGAGCGGCCATGCGTTCGCTCAAAGGCGCTAGCGAGGGGCCGGCGGCGGAAGCGCTCGCGACCTTCGAGCGGCTGATGGTGGCGTGTTTCCAAATCGTGGTGAAGATTCTGGCGTGGATGATCGAGCTTGCGCCACTGGCTAGTTGCTTCATCATCGCCGGCTTGGTCGGCACAACGGACAATCGTGCGGGCTTGCTGGGAAACGTCGGCGTTTACTTTGCGACGGTGATGGCGGCGCTCGCGATCCACGCGCTGGTCTACTACCCCCTGTCCGCATGGCTGGCGGGCGGCGTGCGGCCGAGCGCTTACTTCCGCGAGGGTTCCGGCGCCATTCTCACGGGATTCTCGCTGAACAGCAGCCTGGCCACCGCGCCGGTGACGCTGAAGGCGCTCGCGCGCCTGGGCGTCAGCGATTCGTCGGCGCGGTTGTCGGCGTGCGTCGGCACGAACTTCAACAACGACGGGATCACGCTCTACGAGGCGATCACCGCGCTGTTCGTCGCTCAAGCGGCCGGGATGAACCTGACGCTCACGCAGCAGGCCGCGGTGTTGCTCGCCGTGCTTGCCGGCAGCGTCGGAATCGCGGGCATCCCCAACTCGGGGCTGATCATTCTGACGCTCGTGCTCAAGGCCGCTCAGCTTCCCGAGGCCGTCGTCGACGTGGCCTTGCCGCTGGTGATCAGCGTCGACTTCATCAACGCGCGGGTGCGGTCGGCGGTCAATGTGATGGGCGACCTGCAGGTGGCGATTTTGCTCGACGCGGGCGCGGATTAAATCCAGCCCGGGCGGCCCATGTTGCGCGGACGATGGCTAGGTGACGCTAACGGCGGGCTCAGATGTGCTCCGACCATGAAATCATTTTCTCACTTCTTGATCGACGGCGCCCCGCGACCGATACTTAGGGTATGAGCACAAAGATCGTATCCTCGTCGGCCGACGTCATGAGCGGCGCCACGGTGTTTGCCGGCACGCGCGTGCCAATTCAAACGCTTATGGACTGCTTGGGGGCGGGCGAGTCGATCGACGACTTCTTGGAGGGGTTTCCTTCCGTCAGTCGCGAGCAGGTGATCGCTTTCCTCGAAGAAGCAGCGCACCGCATGATCGCGTCGGGCGCGTGACGTGAAACTCTTGCTCGACGAATGCGTGGATCGGCGGCTCGGTCGCGAGCTCGTCGGTCACGATGTGCAAACCGTTCCCCGCATGGGGTGGGCAGGCAAGCGGAACGGCGAACTTCTCACGCTCGCTACGGCTCAGTTTGACGTGTTGATCACCGTGGATCGCCTGCTGCCCACGCAGCACGATCTGACACAGTTCGATATTGCGATCGTTGTGATCGTTGCGCCGTCGAACCGGATCGTCGATCTGCGGCCGCTGGTTCCTTCGCTACTCGCGGCTCTGGCAAGCGTTCGCTCCGGGCAAGCCGTCGAAGTTGCGTGAACAGGGCCTACGGGCCTTTCTGAGAAGCGTTCAGGCTCTACACTGTTCGTGGGACTCGCACGCTCACGGAGGATTTGAATGATGTCCGAACAGTCGATGAATTCATTGCAGCGGGCCGTGCGGCAACAGTTGGAGAGCCTGCAGGCCGCGGGGGTGCGGCAGTTGCCCAAGGGGCGGCCGTTGCCGAAAGCCGCGCCGGCGCCGGCGGCGACTTCAACATCGTCGCCTGTGACCAGCGACGCGCCGGTAGACGCCGTGCTCGAAGTACGCGGCGATGCGGACCGCGTCGTTTCCGCGGCCCCGACGCTCGAAATCCTACGGCAGGAGGTCGCCGGCTGCACGTTGTGCGGCGAGCTCGCCGCGACGCGCACTCAAACAGTCTTTGGCGTCGGCAACCCGAAAGCTCGTCTCGCCTTCCTCGGCGAGGCGCCAGGCGCCGACGAAGATCGGCTCGGAGAACCCTTCGTGGGCCGCGGCGGGCAGCTGCTCAACAAGATCATCGAAGCCTGCAAGCTGCGGCGCGAGGATGTCTAC
>JANOIK010000900.1:0-3161 GCA_031407585.1 Planctomycetota bacterium
AGTGCTCTCGACGCCGACTGGTGTCGCCGTCGCCCACGCCAAACCGGAGCCGAGCGCCGCCGCCTGCGCGATCGGCGCCGTGACGAGACTCGCCTTGGCCGCGGCCATTTCGCCGGTCAAGAGCGCCGCGGCGCCGCTCAGCGCGAGGCCCCGACAAGCCATCCGCGTCCGCAGCATGCGCAGCCCGCGCGCCAGCCGGCCTTTCACGCTGGCGAGCGTCACGCCCAACTCTTCCGCCGCTTCCTGTCGCGTGCGGCCTTCGAGATAACACAGCACGAGCGGCTCGCGAAAACGATCGCCCAGGCTGTGAAGTTCCTCGAGCAGCGCCTCGCACTGCTCGGCCCGTTCAATCGACGCGAGCTGATCGTCAAGCGACCCTGGCGGCTCGTGGATCAGAGACTCGACCTGCGACTCGGCGCCCAACCGCCGACGCCGTGCTCGCGCGGCAAGTGCCGTGCGAAACGCCACGCGGTAGAGCCAACCCGCCGCACTGTCGGCCGCGCGGATCGCCGCCGCCTTCCGCGCGAGAATGAGAAACGTCGCCTGAAAGGCATCCTCGACGTCCTCGCGATGCCGCAGCACTTGCCAGCACACGCCCCAAACCAGGGAGGCATGCATCTCGACGACTTCGCGAAACGAGGCTTCGTCCCGGTGGACCCGAAACCGCATCAGTCGCTCGCCATCGGTCGGCCGGATCACCGAAACACACGGCCGGTCCGGTCGGGCCTTGCCCGGGGCAACCTCAGTCTCGGCGGCGGAAAAGTCGTACATCATGGCCTCGCTCTAGTAGTAGAGCCGGGGGGCCATGCTGGCGGACCATGAAAAACGGAAAAATCGGCCCGCGACTACTTCTTCTTGCACCAAGCCGCCGCCACTCGCATGGCCGCGTCTTCCGGCGGGGGCGACGATTCGACCAGGGCGACGATTTCCTCGGTCGACAGGCCTCGGTCGAGCAGCTCCCGCTTGAGCCCGTCCTCGACGCGCCGGCGGTGAATGGCGCTCATGGTGCTAGCCATAATGCCAAAGGTCCCCAGGATGATTCCCGTCCCGCAGCCGATGGCGATCATCAGCAGGACGAACCGCTTGTCCTCGTCGAGGCCAAAGAAGGTATCCGCCCAAACGTCGTCCGTCACCGCCAGCAGACCATAAGGTAGAAAAGGCGTCATGTGCGTGCCGTCAAATAAAAGCTGTTCGTTTACGCATCGCCCCGCGGCGTTTTGGTCTGGATCACTTGAACGATCTCGGCCGCAGTCATGCCGCGATCGAGCAACTCTCGCTTGAACTCCAGCTCCTGCCGGTGGCTAGCATACTTCCGAATCTGGGTGATGAACGAGGTCACGACGCCGCCAATCGAGCCGATGAGCACGATCAACACAACCATATTGAATGGCGGCGGAATGCTGATGATCGAATCGATGGCGTGGGTAAACATGGGCTTTCTCGTGCCGCGGGGTCGCGGGTTCACTCGATTCCGCACTCGCCCCTCTATTCGCCTTCCGCACACCATTCTTGTCAATTAGCCCTAAGTTGCGTGCACAAAGTCGAGAACGCGAGCCTCAGCGCCGGTCGCGGCCCTTAAACACTGCCTATTTAGTGGGCGACGGGCGCCCGCAGGGAATTGACGGCGCTACCTAAGCCGTTTACCGTAAAGGTGTTGGATTGATTCTCGCGTTTGCCGCGTAGACGAAGCGGCCAGCTTCGTCCCCGTTAACAGTCGCGGCGTCGGCGAATCAGTCCCGGGGAAAAACATGTCGCCGCGCTCAATCCCGAACGCGGCGACCGGGGTCTGTGTTCTTGAGGGGACCGACGAAGCTGGCAGCTTCGTCCACGAGCTTTGGCGGCCGCGCACGCGGCAATCCTGACTTGGGCGATCCACCAAAAAAACCGTGGGGCGGCGTCTTCGACTCGGCCGCCGATCCCCGCGTCGAGCGGTTTACCGAAAGCGTCAGCTTCGACCGCCGGCTCTACGCCCAGGATGTCCGCGGCTCGGTCGCCCACGCCCGCATGCTCGCGGCCGTTGGCGTTCTCACCAACGACGAGGCCGAGCTCATCGCCGCCGCGCTGGAGTACATCGGCCAACAGATCGCAGACGGCACGTTCGTTTTTCGGCAGGAGCTGGAAGACGTCCATATGAACATCGAGCGGGCGCTCGTCGACAAGCTCGGCGACGTCGGCCGAAAACTCCACACCGGCCGCAGCCGCAACGACCAGGTGTCGACCGACCTGCGCCTGTGGGTGCGGGACGCAATTGACCGCACCGACGCGCTGCTCGCCGGCGTGCAACAAGCGTTCGTCGGCCGGTGCGATGCCGACGCCGGCGTCATCCTTCCCGGCTACACGCACATGCAGCGCGCGCAGCCCGTGCTTGCCGCCCACTACTGGCTGGCGTACACAGAGAAGTTCCAACGCGACCGCGACCGCCTAGCTGACTGCCGTCGCCGCGTGAACCAGCTTCCCCTCGGCACCGCCGCGCTTGCCGGCACCACGATCCCCATCGACCGTCGCCACGTCGCCGCCGCGCTCGGCTTCGAGGGCGTGATTGCCAACAGCCTCGATTCGTCGAGCGACCGCGACTTCGCCATCGAGTTCGCGTTCGCCCTGGCCCTGATCGCCGAGCATCTGAGCACCTGGGCCGAGGAGTGGATTCTGTGGTCCACCGTCGAGTTCGGGTTCCTGCGGCTGCCGCAGGCGTTCTGCACGGGCTCGTCGATCATGCCGCAGAAGATCAACCCCGACGTACTGGAGCTGACCCGCGGCAAGACGGCCCGCGTCATCGGCAACTTGCAAGCGCTGCTCGTGCTCGTGAAAGGACTGCCGCTGGCCTACAACCGAGACTTGCAAGAGGACAAGGAGCGCGTGTTCGACTCGGCCGACACGGTCGAGGCGTGCCTCGAGCTGGCCGCCGCGGTTGTCGCCGGCGCAGAGCTCAACCGCGAGCGCATCGCCGAACGGCTCGATCGCGGGTACCTCGACGCCACGACGCTCATGGAGCATCTCATTCGCCGCGGCGTGCCGCAACGAACCGCGCACGAAGCGATCGGGCAGCTCGTCGCCGTCGCGATGAAGCGCGACCTGCCACTCGCGGGCCTCGACCTTGCGGATTTTCAAACGGCGCACGCCCAACTGGACGACGGCGTATACGACGTGCTGGGCGTCGACCG
>JANOIK010001132.1:0-2231 GCA_031407585.1 Planctomycetota bacterium
AACCGGGGGCTAGCGCCCGCCGGCTGATTGGTCGGGCGTTGGGTTCGCTTTCTTTACCGCCTCCGCTGTGAACACCTGGTCCTGGTTGTGCTCGAGCAGCGTGTAATCCACCTGCGCATTCGGGTCGAGGTTGTAGAGGAACTCCTCGACGTTCGTGTAGCCGTCCGTGTCCGTATCAATGGCGCCGTCGGTCGCGTCGGCCGGGTTCAGGCGGTGGTTGGTTTCCCACGCGTCGGGCATGCCGTCGGCGTCCGCGTCGAGTGCTGGGTTTGGGGCGGGCGTCGCCCCGGCGGCGACGGGGGGCGTGTTCGCGTCCTCCCAGAGGATGTACTGCTCCATGCGGTTGTTTTCGTTGCCGTAGGGGGCCCAGTCGGCCATCGTTCTGGTGTACACCGGCAACTTGCTCGCGTCGTGCAGGAACATGTCAATGAAGTAGCGATCCGTCGCGTCGCGCATGGGGAGCGTGGCGCCGACCGTGGGCACGAGCGTTTCAACAAGGTCGGCCGCGTCGTGATGAGTGAGCGGCATCGTGAGGTACGCCGTCTTCAGGTAGCGCGTCGGGCCCGATCGCATCGCGTCCTCGGGCTTCTCATCCTGGCCCTTGCGGCGGACGTTGCCCTCGGCCCACACGGCTTCGTTGACGTCGAAGCTGTAGTCGTCCAGCGTTCCGGGCATGTCGACGATGTAGTTGTGCCGGAAGTTGAAGCGGCTTTGCGGGCGGAGCGAATGGCCGCTCCGCAGGTTCGCCATGATGTTGTAGCTCCAGTCGATGAGCTCGCAGTCGACCTCGGGGCTACGGCTGAGCGTGTTGTAGAAGAGGTTGTGGTGGAAGGCGCCGTAGCCGCCGATCTCTGGGCCGTAGGGGTGGGCGCCGAGGCCCGCAAGGCCCGGGCCGAGGATGCAGTTCTGGATGGTGAAGCCCAGAAATGTCGAGCCGTTGCCGATGAATCGGATGGCTTCATCCGATCCGTACGCGAAGCTGTTGTGGTCGAAGATGATGTTCTTGAGGTTGCCCTCGGTGTTCATGCCGTCGTCCTTGAGCGGTGGGCGGAGGCGGTAGCGCATGCCGCGCATGATGATGTTGTCGGCCTTCATGTTGAGGCGGCCGTGGATTTCGACGCCTTCGCCGGGGGCGGTGTAGCCGATGATCGTGGCGTTGGGCTCGGTGATCCAGGAGAACTCGTCGCCCGCGCCGAAGTTGGGGTCGGGGAGTTGGATCTGGCCGCTGACGGCGAACAGGATGATGCGCGGGCCCTTGGTTTTCAGCGCTTCGAGGAAGCTGCCCGGGCCTTTGGATTCCAACGTGGTGACATAGATCACCTTGCCGCCGCGGCCGCCGGTGGCCAGGGCGCCTGGCCCCTCAGCGCCGGGGAACGCCGGGAGGTAGCCCGTCGGCAGCGGCTTCGGTCCGCCGGAGAGGATGACCCAGAAGAACGGGTCGTGCCCGAACCGCGTCTCGGCCTTGGCGGCGAAATCGCGAATGTAGATGTAGAAGTGGTCGTTGATCTTGGCGCCGAGCTGGCCGTAGACGGGGTTTTCGATGATGTGAGCGCCCGCGGCATGGTTCGCTTGAACAAGCGCGGTGATCTTCGCCATGACTTCGGCGCGCACGTCGGCGAGCGGCGTGCTCGGCAGATGCTGCTTGGCGAGGGCGACGAGTTCCGGATCGAGCAGCGTGCGGCCGTTGCTCGGCGCGCGTTGGCGTTTGTTCCACAAATCGAGAAGCGATTGCTGCGCGGCCAGATCGTCCGTGCCGCCGAAGAACGTGCGGAACAGCATGTTGTCGCGGCCCGTGCCGGTCTGCACGGGATCGAACTGCTGCGGGCCGCTGTTGGTGAGCTGGTGGAACTTGTCCCACGCGGTCTGGAACTCGAGCACGACGGCGGCGCTTTCGGTGGCGGTCTCGTTCCAAAGCTGCACGCGCACCGAACGCGTGGACGCGAACGCGCGGAACTTGGCGTCGGCCAGGCGCTGTCGGAGGTCGCTTTCGAACGCGGGGTCCTGGGCGAGCTTGTCGAAGAAGTCGGGGCTGAGCGAATCGAGCAGCGTGGCTGCGGCTTGAGATTCGCTCGCTGGGGCGGCGGCAGGCGCCTGGGCGTATGTCGGCGAGCCGCTGGCCAACACGGCCGCGACAAAGAGCACGGCGGCGGACATCAGCGGGGAAAGTAGCTTGGCGATCATAGCGGGTCCAGGGTTCGGCGAATTCTACCTGAACGCCAAGAGGCCGGGGA
>JANOIK010001144.1:0-2111 GCA_031407585.1 Planctomycetota bacterium
TATGAGTTGGCGCTTCGCTACAAGCGAATTCCCAAACCGTACCAAGTGACGCTGGACCGATTCAGGTACGACCGCTACATCGGTACGCAGAAGGCCAAGAATTTTGAATCGGTCGTGCGGTTCCAGGTTCCCGAAAAGGGAATCGACCGTAAAGTGTCGGTCTCGATGAACAACCCGCTGCGCTACGGCGGGGACACGCTCTATCAGCAAAGTTTTGATCCGCGGACCGAGCGCACCACGACGCTGCAGGTGATGACCAACGCCGGTTGGATGATTCCGTACGTGGCGTGCATGATCGTCGCCACCGGGATGCTCGTCCATTTCGGCCAGGGCATCGTGCGGTTCGTCGCGCGCCGCGAGGACGAAGCGAACAAGCAGTTCGCGGCGCTCACACAGCGAGCCGGCTCGTCCCCGAGCCCGGCGAGCCCCTGGCCGCGCCGCGTCGAGCTCGCCATACCCGCCCTAATCGTGGTCATCGCGTTTGCAACAACAATGCGCTTCGCCACGCCGCCGCGCGAGGCGCCGCTCGACCTGCACATCCACCAGTTTGGCCGCCTACCCGTCGCCCTTGGCGGCCGCACGCAGCCCATGGACTCGCTGGCCCGCAACACGCTCCGTATCGTCTCGGGCAAGGCGACTTACAAGGACGCGCGCTACGAAAAGAACCAGCCCGCGATTCGCTGGCTGCTGGAGCTGGCCGCGCACACGCCGGAATTTGACAATTACCGCGTCATCCGCATCGAGAATCTTGATGTGCTGACGGCGCTGGGGCTCGAGCAGCGGCCAGGCGAGTGGCGGTACAGCCTGGCAGAAATTCTCGCAGACAAAAGCGTCGATGGCGAAAGCGAGCTCATGCACCAGGCGAAGCTCGCCGGGGCGGTTTCTGAAGACAAGCAGGATCTCGCCCAACGAAAATTCCTCGAAGCTTATGAGAAGGTGTTCACCGTCGGCCGACTTGGCAGAGCGTTCAACATCGCTGAAGTCGGCGAGTCCGGGGAGTTGATATTTCGTGATCAGGCTGCGCTGGAGGAAGTTATCGCGGTCCTGAACGCCAACCCCAATACGCCCCGCCCCGTACCGCCGGAAACGCCCGACGTCCCGTGGCTCACGGTGAACGAGGCCTCGTACAACGTGTTCCGCGAAATAGCCGTGACTCGCCGCAAGCCTACAGGCGGCGAAGGTCTGCAATCGCTGCTGCGGGTCTTTTCCGCCTATGAGGACGAGGACCCCACCGCGTTCAACACGGCGGTCGCCGAATACAGCGAGCTCGTCGAGAAAACGGCGGCCGCCGAAGACGCCCGCGAGCGAGCCCTCGTCCAGAGCGGCGCTCGCAGCGATCGCAAGCCTGCGGAGCGCCTCATTCTCGACCGCATCGCATTCGAGTCGTTCTACAACCGCCTCGACCCGTTCGTCATTTGTATCGTGTTCTATTTGGCCGCGTTCCTATTGGCCGCGCTCTCGTGGGTCGGCTACCCGCGGCTGTTCAATCGCTCGGCGAACTGGCTCCTGTGGTTCACGTTCGCCCTGCACACGTTCGGGATCATCTGCCGCATTTACATCTCCGGCCGTCCGCCCGTGACCAATCTCTACTCGTCCGCCGTGTTCATCGGCTGGGCCGCGGTGCTATTCGGCTTGCTGTTCGAGGTGATTTACAAGCTGGGCATCGGCAATCTGCTCGCCGCGGTCATCGGCGTGCCGACGATGTTCATCGCTTACCAGCTCACGTTCGATGACAACGGCGACACGCTCGGCGTGATGCAAGCCGTGCTCGACACCAACTTCTGGCTCGGCACGCACGTTGTGTGTATCGCGCTGGGGTACACAACCACGCTGGTCGCCGGCGGCCTCGCGTTGCTCACGCTGATCTTGAGCTACGTGACGAGCGTGTTCGACAAGGACCTTCGCCGCCAGCTCACGCGCATGACCTACGGCGCCCTGTGCTTTTCGATCTTCTTCAGCTTCATCGGCACGGTGCTCGGCGGGCTGTGGGCCGACGATTCTTGGGGCCGCTTCTGGGGCTGGGACCCCAAGGAGAACGGCGCCCTGATGATCGTCCTGTGGAACGCCCTGGTGCTGCACGCCCGGTGGGGAAAGATGGTCGGCGAGCGCGG
>JANOIK010001180.1:0-6459 GCA_031407585.1 Planctomycetota bacterium
TACCGCAATCGGAAACAGGCCGCCCGCGAGCGCGGTCCCGAGAAAAGCTGCCGAGAAGACGCCCCACGAACTTTGTCCGGCGTCGGCCGGCCGCTTCGGCCGCGGCGGCCAGACTAGCGGAGCGACATGCGTTGGAGCGTGCAGCGCCATGGCCGCGTTCGGCGCCTCGGCGAGATCCAGTGGGTTTTTGGAACTCGTGTCGCTCATGGGGCTACAGTCGAGAAGGGTCGCGGGTAGTGCGCTGGGCTAACTCACGCCTGCTAGCAATTCTAACCGCGGATTCGATTCGGGCGTCAACTGGCGTTGCGCGGGGTTTGGTTGCCTTCTACAATCCGCGACCGCTTGTGGCGCCGCGACGCTAGCGTCGCGCTCGCCGGGGTCGGGGACGACCCGGCTCGCTTCCACCACTACATGGGCCTCCATGCCTCGCGTCATTTGCATTGCGAACCAGAAGGGCGGCGTGGGTAAAACCACGACCGCGCTCAATCTCGCATGCGCGGTCTCCGTCGCCGGGCAGAAGACGCTGCTGGTCGATCTCGATCCGCAATGCAACGCCACCAGCGGCATGGGCCTCAAGCCCGACGAACGGCACGCCTTGCTCGACTCGCGACCGCTGCGTGAGTCGTTCCGCGAAACGTACCTTCCCAACCTGTGGTTGCTCCCCGGGGCGCGCAGCTTCGAGGACGTCGACGCCCTGGCCAACTCCAGCGACTCGCGGTCGATCATGCTCGCGGCGCATCTGGGCGGCAGCCTCGGCTCGTTCGACATGGTGTTGATCGACTGCCCCCCTTCGCTCGGCGCCCTCACCCGCACCGCGCTCGCCAGTGCTAGCGAAGTGCTGATGCCCATTCAGTGCGAATACTTCGCCATGGAGGGCCTGGCCCAAATGATCGGTGTAATCCGACAAGTGATTGGCCGCGCGAATAGCCGATTAGAATTTGGCGGAATCCTGCTCACCATGCACGACGCGGCTTTGGAGCTGACAGCCGAGGTCGATCGCGAGGTGCGGGATTTCTTTGGGGGGATCGTCTATTCAACCGTGATTCCACGGGATGCTGCCGCGGCCGAGGCTCCGAGTCATGGACGCTCGGTAATCGACTACGCCCCGCGATCGAGGGCTGCCCGCGCATACGTGGAACTGTGCCAGGAGGTGCTGGAGCGTGTCTAAGGAACGTCGATTAGGTCGCGGGCTCGAGGCGCTGTTGGGACGTACGTTTGGGGGCGAGGAAGGTTCGTACGCAAGTGCGCCTTCGGAGCCGATCGCGCTGGATGCGTCGTTCGACGCCGACGGCGGATCGTTCGCAGCGACGGCGCCGGGCGATGATGTGACGCGCACCGAGGATGGCCAGCAGTGGCTGGCGCTCGCGTCGATCGATCGCAATCCCTATCAGCCGCGCACCACGTTCGACGAAGCTGAGATCGCCGACCTGTGCGACAGCATTCGCACGCACGGGTTTCTGCAGGCGATTGTCGTGCGGCGGTTCGAGGGCCGTTTCCAACTCATCGCCGGCGAGCGCCGGCTGCGCGCCGCCCAGATGGCTGGGTGGGAGCGCGTTCCCGTGCAGATTCGCGACGTCGCCGATCGGCAGATGGCCGAGCTGGCGATCGTCGAGAACGTCCAACGCAAGGACCTCAACCCGATCGAAAAGGCCGTTTCGTTCCAGCGCTACCTGGACGAGTACCAGTGCACGCAAGAGGAACTGTCGGCCCGCGTGAACGTCGACCGCTCGACGATCGCCAACCTGGTCCGTCTGCTCGACCTGCCGTCGGACGTGAAGGATATGGTTTCGCGCGGCGAGCTGAGCGCCGGCCACGCCCGAGCGCTGCTGCCGCTGGGCGACGAGCACGAGCAAGTGTCGTTCGCCAAACGCATCTGCAAGGACTCGATGAGCGTCCGTGCGACCGAATCCGCGGTCACCGATCACATTCGCCACTCGGACGAGCCGCTGTCGATTGTCGACGCCGAGGGGAACAGCCGCCCGTCGCCAATCCAGCCGGGGCAGCACGTGCGCGACATGGAAGAGCAACTGCGGCTGGCCCTGGGCGCGAAGGTCGAGATCAAGCAGTCGGCAAAGGGCCGCGGCAAGATTACGATCCACTTCGCGACGCACGAGGAGTTCGACCGCCTGCGAGTGTTCCTAAGCCAGCAGTCGGCGCCAGCGCCGTTGGACGGCGACGGCACGAGCGGCTACGCCTTCTCGCAGTAGCTCGGCGGCCTGCTCCGATCGCAACTCCGCAGCCGCACAACGCGAGCCCAAGCGTTGCTGGCTCCGGAACGGCGGTCGATGGTCCGGGCAACGTGGTTCCGAACTGCGCTCGCCACACGTCCAAATCGTCCGCATCGACGACGCCATCCTCGTTGGCGTCGCCCTGCGCAAAAGTGGCGCCCGCCGGTCCGCCGTGGTATCGCTGCCAAACGAGCAT
The DNA here is from genome assembly GCA_031407585.1 of Planctomycetota bacterium. GTDB lineage: Bacteria > Planctomycetota > Planctomycetia > Pirellulales > Lacipirellulaceae > Lacipirellula. The sequence continues at coordinate 2,425 of JANOIK010001180.1, forward strand.
ATCGTCGCCGTCGACCGACAGGTCGCCATTGAAGTCGGCGTTGTCCGGTTGCACGGTTCGCAGTTCTGCCTTCACCCATTCCGCAATCGAGGGCACGCCCGCGGAGTTGACCAGGAACAGCATGTAGTAGCCGGGCGGCGCGTCGTTGCCATTGGCCGGCAGGTCGATATTCAGGCCCCCCTCGGTCGTCGTAAAGTCGAGGATGTTCGACCGTTGCGTCCAATTCTGCGCGTGCGTCGTCGAGCCCGGCACGATCCACAGGGCCTTGGTGATGTCCGCGGCGTTTGGCGTTTGCACAAAAATCGTGTCACCTAGCTCCACGACGTCCGGCGCCGCCGTCACGGTCGGGCGAGCTCCCTTGAACAGGTACGCCGGCGAATAGATTTCCGCGTTGTTGTTCGAGACGAAATCGCCGGCGCCGCCGGGGCCATTGTGATCGCCGCCGGTCACTAGCACACGTCCGTCGGGCAGCAGCGTCGCGGTCGAATGATAGCCGCGATAGATGGCGGCGTTCGCTACGGCAACTTGCGTCACTTCCTGCGTCTCGGGATTCCAGATTTCGGGAGTGGCCACGAGATTCGTGGGGTCGTTCCAACCCACGGTCGAGGTGCCGCCGGTAATCAGCACCGTCCCGTCCGCCATGATGGTCGCATTGTTGTGCCGGCGCCCCTGCGCCATGTCTTCGCTTCCGTACTGCCAGTTTGGCGTCCCGACGGTCAGGTCCAAGAGGCTGATGCTTTGCGTCGGCTCGTGCCCTCCGCCGATGTAAGCGATTTTCCCCGTGTCGTACATCACCGCCGGGCCGTAGTTGTGCAGATTCGCGTCGAGGGTCTGCGATAGGGCCGTCCACGCTCCGGCGCCCGTGACATCGAGCCACTCCGTCTGGTTGCTGTTGTCGGACATCGAAATTGCGCGACCGTCCGGCGCCAAAAACACACGGGGATACTCGGGCAACAGGTCGTCGGCGGGCCGCAGAGCGCCGGCGAGCGTGCTCCACGTGTTGGTCGCGGGGCGGTAAATCTGCACCCTGCGATTGGTGACCCCCTGCACCATCATGTCGCCGGACATGACTAGCACGTCCCCATTGCCGAGGGTCGTCGCGCTGGGATACCAGCGCTTCCCGCTCGTATCTGCGTTGGCATTGTCGGTGCCCATTGTGGGGACGCTGGGTGCACCGCCAGATGCGCTGGCCCAGGTGTTCGTAAACGGATCGTAGATGTCGGACCGACGTTCGCCGTTGTAGTTTTGAACGTGCCCGCCCGCGACCAGCAGTCGGCCGTCCGGCAGCCAGGCATGCCCCGCGCAAAACGGGTTCTGAACAGAATACGGCGTCGATGAAAACTGGGCCGTGGTCGGATCCCAGAGGCCGACGCTCTCTCGCCAGGTGGACCAGAACAAGATCTTGCCCGTCGGCAGCAGCGTGACGTGGACCGCCTCGATCCCGCCCCCCTGGCCCCAGGTGATCACCGGCGTCCACTGGCCCGCGACGTTCGTTTGCGCGGCCGCGCTGGGGTGCAGCGCCGCCAAGGCGGCGTACAGCGCCCCCGCGACGAGCGTCGCCTTCAAGCGGTGTGGAAGTGCCATCTGCGAGTTCCGGCGAGAAGAGGGTCGGTGAACCGCACGCTACTACGCGTGCATGCAGTGGTCAAGTACTTTAACACGGCTGCGGGAAGCCGCGGACCGCTGCCTGGCGAGTCCGATCCCCATCGCGGCGCATGCGATGACGATGCCGTTTGGCTCGGGAATCCACACCACGTCCCCGTGTAGGAGCGGCCCCCCGTTTTGCCCCTTGGTGTGAATCGCCAAGTAAAGCTGGTCGGTCAGCAGCTCATCGATCCAGTCGCCAATGATCTTCGTCGTCGTCGGAAAGAACTGAAACTGGGGCAGGCCCGTCGCCGGGTCGAGCGTGGCGTCCGAAAGGTCGTAAATGCCCGTCAGCGATTCGTTGGCGAAATCGATGACCAGATCGTCGTCCTCTTCGCCGAAGTCGCCGAAGATGTTCAGCACGTGCGGTCCGATCACGTCCTCGCCCACAAAGAAGTGAAGATGGATGCCGGTCACGTCGTTCACGTCGGTTCGATTGGCGGCGACCGGCTCCAGGTCCAGGTCCGACAGTTGAATCGAGTAGTACAACTTGGTTTGGTCGGGACTGAGCGTGAGCGACGCCGTGCCGCTCCCTAGCTCGTGGTGCGGGGCCGTGTGAACCTTTTCCAGCGTTGAGGTGAAGGGCGTTTGACCGACCGCGTCCTTGGCGACGCACGCCGCAAGGAGGACCGACGACCAGAGGACGAATCGATTCATAGAACTCCTCCTGCCGAAAATCGGAGTCGCGGCGATGGGCGCCGGCCGCTCGGGCGCCGCCGACGAGATGCCAGTGCGAAGCCCGCGACAGCCAGGCCCCACGACGAAGGTTCAGGCACAGCGACCTTCAGCGGCCGCATCATCTCGTGATCTTCATGTTCCAGAATGTGGCAGTGCCAGACAAAGGTGCCGGTGTACTTCGAGTACTTCACGGCAAAGCGAACGGTTTCGCCATTCCTCACGGCGAACGTGTCTTCCCAGCCCTGGTCCTGCTCCGCCAGCGGAATCTCGGGGCCGTTGACTCGCTGCCGGCTGAGCACCTGAAACGCCTCCAGGTGCAAGTGAATCGGATGATCCTCGCCGGTCGTGTTGGTGATCTCCCAAATCTCGAGCTCGCCCAACTTCATGATCTCGGAGACGGGGTCGCTCCACCGCTTTCCATTGAGCGTAAGCCGCAGCTCGCCCGATTCGTCGAACCCGCGCACCAGTTGCAGTTGCCGCACCCGCACCGCGTCCTCGGCCCGGTAGCGCTCGATCGTGCTCAGCTCGAACGGCAGCACGCTCATATCGGCGGCTGTGGAGGGGACAACGCGAAACTGCATCACTTCGTCGATGCCGTCGCCCGCGCCCAGCGCGCTGTTCATCAACCGCAGCGTTTGCCCGGGCGTGAATTGCGAAAAGTCAACGACCACATCTGCGCGATCAGACGGAAACAACTCCAGTGACGAGCGATCCACCCGCTTCGCCAGCAATCCACCGTCGGAGCCGATCTGGTGAAGTGTCACCGGGTCGGCCATCCCGCCCGGGTCGTCCGGAACCAGCGATAGCTCGTACGACCGCGTGTTCGCCGCGTTGAGCATCCGAAAACGATATTTGCGAGGCTCGACCTCCATGTACGGCCAGACCTTGCCGTTGACCAGATTCACATCCCCCAGGAACGACGAGACATGAGTCCCCGGCCCCATCGGGTCCATCTCGTCGGCGCCGGGGTAGAAGAGCGAGCCGTCGTCGTAGAAGGACTTGTCCTGGATCATCAGCGGCACTTCGTAGGCGCCGCTCGGCAGGTTGAGCGCCGCCTCCTCCCCGTCTCGAATGAAGTAGAACCCGGCGAGCCCCGCGTAGACATTGAGCCGCGTGATCGCCATGGCGTGATCGTGGTACCACATCCCCGCCGCCCGTTGCGGGTTCGTGTAGGTCGTCACCAGGCGATTTCCCGCCGGCCCGCCCAGCCCGTTGGCCGCAGCACTGGGGTCGGGCGTGAACCAGTGCTCCGGATAGCCGTCGCTCAGCTCGTCCGTCACGGCGCCGTGCAAATGCGTTACGACGCGCGCCTGCGCTTGCGCGATCGCAGCTCCGTGCCCCGCGTGTCCGCCGCCGTCCCCCTCGGGCGCCGCCCCGTGCAGCGTCGGGTCATACGGCAAAAAATGCTGCAGCGGCTGTCCGGCGGCATCGACAAGGTTGTTGGTCCAGCGAACACGAATGGTCTGATCGCGCGGCACATCGAAGGTCGGGCCGGGAAAGACGCCGTTGTATCCCCACAGCGTCGTCGCGGGCAGTTCGCTGTGGAGCGTCTGCTGGAACTGCGAGATCGTCATGTCGTAAAGCGGCGTGCCGTTGAGCATGCCGGTGGGCGCAATCACCTGGTCGAGTTGCGGCAGGGCGTCGATGTACTTCGTCAGCGAGCTCGGGTCCAACACTGTCGCTGCTGCGCACGGGCGCGCGGCCGCCGTTGCC
>JANOIK010001183.1:0-6416 GCA_031407585.1 Planctomycetota bacterium
CCCCAGGCGCCGGACGAGAAAGACGTAGCGTTCCGCGGCAAGGACGGGAAATTCTCCGGCATCCCAATCACGGAACTGTCCGCCGACCAGAAGGGCCGCGTGCAGGAAGTGCTCCGCAAGCTGATCGAGCCGCCAAACGCCACGTGCTCGCTCGTGTTGCCGTCGCACCGCAGCGTCATGTGCCGGCCGGTGATCACGAACTCGCACTGCGCGTCGCCGGGCGTGCCGAACAGCGCGATGCTGTTGTACTCGCCGAAGCCGCCGGAGTCGTCCTCTTGTTCCTTGTGGTAGCGCTCATGCCACTCGGGATTGATGATGCCGTGGAAAATGGCCTTCACCAGCTCCTGCTGCTCGGGCTTGTAGAAGGGCGAGTTGACGATCTCGTCGGTGATCAGCCAGTTGGCGTCCACCCGCGTGCGCAGCAGACCCATGTCGGCGTGCTTGTGGTCCCAGGGGAAGCAAATCGTCTCGCGCTGCTTGGGGCTGAACGACTCGTAAAGCAGCTTCACCAGCGACTCGGGCGTCCCCTTGGCCGCCGCCGCAAAGGCCGCGTTTTCTCCGGCGCGAGCCCACCGCGCCAGGCACGCGGCCGCGCCGATCGCGAGCGCCGACTGTCCGGCCTGCTGCAAAAATTCGCGCCGTCCCACCGCCGGTCGCCGTTCGCGTCGTGCGGGCCGCCGCTCGCTTGGGAGTCCGCCGCCATGATCGCTCAAGCCATTGCAGCAGTTCATTTTAATTCTCCGCCGAAGAGTGCGGCGCCCTATCCGCCTGCAGCCATCGCCCTATGGCCCCGCCACTGGCCGGCATACACTTTACCACAGGCCGCCGCTTTCCATGAAACCCGTTCCCTCGCCGCGAGTTTCGACGCCGCACCGCCATGCCCGAACCCACAGCCACGCCGACCCCGCCCGAACTCTCGCCCGCCGGCGCCCGGCACGAGGACTCGTATCCCCACATTTACGTGAAGGATACCGACGCCCGCTTTACGACCAGCAACACCATGGGCTTCGGCCGGTACAGCGATTTCCAGCCGCTGGCTGCCGGCGGCTCGGCGGTTCTCCGCACGTGCCGCGACAAAAATCTGGGCCGTACCGTGGTCATGAAGACGCTGCACCCGCACCTGGCCCACAACGAGTACATGCACTCGCGGTTCGTCCGCGAAGCACGCGTCACCGCCCAACTCCAGCACCCGTCGACGCTGCCCGTTTACGACCTGGGGCACGATCTCGAAGGCCGGCTGTACTTCACCATGAAGAAAGTCGAGGGCCTGTCGCTCCGCGAGATCCTCGAGCGCCAGATCGCCGGCGACGCCAAGATTCTTGACGAGTACGACCTGGAGCGCATGCTCGGCATTCTCATCCAAACGTGCAACTGCCTGGCCTACGCCCACGCCCACGGCGTCGTGCATCGCGACGTAAAGCCCGAGAACATACTCGTGGGCGAGTTCGGTGAAGTGGTGCTGCTCGACTGGGGCGTCGCCAAGGTGTGGGCCGACGCTGCAAGCGATGCCAATGACGAGCGCATGCAGCACGAGGTGCTCACCGATCCCGGCCAGCGCCCCGGCACGCCGCTGTACATGTCGCCGGAGCAGGTCCGCGGCGGCGGCACAATCGACCACCGCACCGACGTCTACAGCATCGGCGCCGTGCTGTACGAGCTGCTCACGCTCACCGAGCCGCTCAAGGGCAAGCGCATCCAAGACACGTTCGAGCTGATCGTAAGCGAAACGCCGCAGCCGCCGCGCGAGCGCGCCCCGCAGCGGCAGATCCCGCAGCCGCTCGCCGACATCGCGATGCGAGCGCTCGCCAAGCGCCCGGAAGACCGCTACGAATCAATGAGCAACCTCATCGAAGCCATCCGCGACTTCCGCGGCCACGCCATGCTCACCGCGTCAGGGTGAGGGATCAAAGTCTTGTCCGCAGATGACACAGATGATCGCAGATGATATGCAAGGTCCTACCGGACCTCTTGCAATAAGGCGAACCCTATGGAAAAACCAAAATCAGCATACAAAGAGATGATACCACTTGTGCTTTTCGTTATGGTAATCGCCCAATCGGTCAGCCAATTCATCTTCGCACGATATGTCCATTTTCACGCCCAGAATCGTGTGCTCGATCCGGCACACTACACTGCGGAAGTCGTTCCCGTTTCGACGACTTCGACAGCATCTCACCCCGCGAATCGCTTTGGTAGATCCAAAGACGACTCCTACGCTATCAAAGTTACAACGCTTGGGACGGCTCACGAAATGGACCGGACCTTCAAGAATTTGCTCCCATTTCTCGGACTCGGAATTGCAGGAGCGGTCGCCGAGATTTACGCGATGCGGCGCCGGGCAATCAAAATTGCCTAACCGTTTCACGATCTGCGCTCATCTGCGTCATCTGCGGACAAATCCCCTCCGACATCCGCATCACGTCGCGAATGAGATATCCACCGCCAATTCATTGAAGTCGTCGGTGTTGCCGAAGACTTCATCCATCACGTACAGCCGCGTCGCGTCGGGGCTCGTCGACTGCTGCTCGCCCGAGTGCCAGCGGAAGTGGTTGATCCCGCTGGGGTTCGCGGCGTCAAACGAGAACATCGCCACCGCACTGCCCGTGGAGCTGTTCGTCGGATTCGCCGTTAGGAAGTTCACCGTCGTGCCGGTCGACAGGGCGTAGAAGCCCAGGTACTTGCCCGCGGGCACGGTCACGCTGCCGGCAGCGCCAGCCGCACGGCCGGAGGTGAACAACACGCGCGAGTTCGCGCTGGCCAGCGCCGCCGCGGCGTAGCCGCTCGACCCCGGCGTGAGCGAACCGATGTTCCCGTTCGGCCCATCGACGAAGAACACGCCGATGTCGCCGAGCGTACTCTGACTGCCCGGCGCCAGGGTGCCGTTGACCGTCGTCGTCTCGCTGGCGCCCGTTCCCGGCGCCCGCACGCTCGCCTGCGGCAGCGTCGACTCGGCGGCCAGCGACACGCGCATCGCCACATCGTTGAAATCGCTGTCGCCCAGGCCGAGCAGGTCTTCCCAGTTGTACTGCACGCGGCCGGTCGTCTGGTCGGCGATCACCTGAGCGTGCTTTTTGCCGTCGGGGTTCGCCGCGGTGACGCTGAAGAACGCCACGGGCGCGTTCGACCGGTTGTTGCCGTCGGGCGAGTTGTCGGCATTCTTCGCCAGGAAATTCGAAGTGGTGTTGTTCTGCACCATGTAGAACACGAGGAATTTTCCGCCCGCTTCCGAGATGGCCTCGGTGGCGCCGGCCGTCTCGCCCTTGGTGAAGATGACCTTCCGCGTCGTGCTGGACAGGGCCGCCTGCGCGTAGCCCGCCGACCCCGGCGCCACGCTGCCGACCGCGCCGCTGGCCGCGTCCGCCACGAAGTAGCCAATCTCATTCGAGAACCCGGCGTTCCGCACGAGCCACTGCGCCGTGAGCGACTGCGTCACCCCCGCGGCGCCCGGCACCACGTACACGCCGGTCGCGTAGTTCGGCGCGAAGATCACGGACAGCGCCGTGGAGGCCGCGCTCGTCCCGCCGGTGTTCGCGGCCGTCGCGGTGATCGCATTGGGGCCCACCGCCAGCTTGCCCGCGGGAATCACCGCGGTGAAGATGCCCGAGCCGGCCGCCGTCTCCGTGCCCGTCGCGATCTCGGTCGTGCCCATCAGGAATTTCACGGTCGAGCCTGTCGCGGCCGTCACCGTCAGCGTCGGCGTCCCGGTGCTCACGAACCCATTGCCGTCGAACGGCCCCGTGTTGCTCGAAGCCGCCACGGCAAGCCCCGTGGGCGTCGCGGGCCCGTTGCCCGTGCCGTTGTCGGTCACGGTCAGCGTGAATGTTTCCGTGTCGTAGCTCGCCAGCACGTCGGTGGCGTTGATCGACCGCACGCCCGCCTTCAGCGAGATCGTGCCCGTGAAGTTCGCCGCCGGCGTCAACGTAACGACGCGCGTCGTCTGGTTCACAGCAATCGTCACGTTTGCGTTCGTGCCGAACGTCGTGCCATCGCCCACCTTGAAGAACACGCTGCTGCCGTTGATGTCGACGGCCGTCGGCAGCGTGAACGTCATCGCCGTTCCTTTGGTGGTCGTTTGATTGGCAACCGGCGCACTCAAAAACGGCGGCTCGGCGAGCGTGTCCTCCACTCCATCCACGTTGAACGTCCGCACCGCCGTTTGATTCGCTCCGTTCTTCGCGGTCACCGTAATCACCGCGTCGTCGCCGGCAAATCCCGCCGGCGCCGTCACCCGCAGCACCGCGTTCTGCGTGTCCGTCACGATCGTCGCCGACGTGATCGTGATGTCGTTCACCGGCACGCTGGTTTCGGGGGGATTCCCGTTGTTGGACACCACGTCCGTGGTCATGATCTTTCGGAACGTCTCGAAGCCGTCCACAAGCTGCCCGAAGATCGTGTGGCGGAACGTAAGGTGCGACGGCATGGTCGCTTGCGGGTCGGGCGATGTGCTGCCCGCGTCCGTCACCGCCGTGATGAAAAACTGCGAGTTCCCCGTGTCGTCCCCCGCGTTGGCCATCGCAAACAGGCCGCGGCTCAAGAAGGTGAGAGACGAATTGAACTCGTCGTCGATGTTCGGGACCGTGACGCTCGAATTGGCCCCGCCCTGCGCCATAAACCCGTCGATAATCCGGTGGAACTCCAGATTGTTGTAGAAGCCTTCCTCGACCAAGTCGATGATCTTCGCCGTCGTCGCCGGCGCCAGGTCCTCGAACAGCTTGATCGTGAGCGTGCCCGCAAAGCCGCCGCCGTCGCCGTCCGTGCCGCTTACATTCAGCCGCAGGCTTCGGCTCGAGTTCGACACCAGCGCAAGCGTCAACGACGGGTCCGAGCTCGAAAACTCATACGCGATTGGCCCGGCGTCGTCGTCGTCGCCCGTCAGCGGCACCAACACGCTGTGCGCGTCGGGAACCTGGATGTCGAAGATCGACCCCAGCGTCACGGCCATCACGTGTCGCGATTCAAGCGCCTCGAGGCGCAAGCTTCGCCCCCGACCACGCTGCCGCTTCGCTCGCATCGCCTTCGCCAGCCCCGACTTCTCATTTTTCCGGAAACGCATGAATCAATTCCTCGTGCCAATCGCGTGATGGTGTCTCGCCTCACCGGCGATGCGTCAGCGCATCCGGCGAAAAGTCGCGTGAATTTCCGAACGGCAAGTCGCCGTCCGTGCGACCTTGGGCCGAGCGCCGTAGGCGTCGACCCATTCTTGCGAGCGACGAGAACGCTGCCGTCAGCGCTGAAGCTCTTCTCTGGGCTCTTCTCTGGGCTCTCGCCCCTGATGTTCCACCGGTCATTATGACGGCCGGCTCCGCCATTTTCCACAAATTGGACGCCCGGCTCCGGCCTCCTCTGGGCGCCATGCCCTCGTCCGCGTGGGCATGCGGCATCACCGGAAAACATGGCCGCTTCGGCCGAGCGCCGACGCCATGACGCCCAAACCTGCCACTTCAAACGGAAAATCCGCCCCCTGTTCACGAGGCCGGATCAATTCCGCGGCGCAACGCGCTAAGGAGATTTCACCGCTTCTGGCAAGCCGGGCAGAAGAATGTCGACCGCTGCCCCTGCACAACCCGCACGACCGTCCCGCCGCAAGAGCGGCGGGGACACTTCGCCCCCGCCTTGTCGTACACCCGGTGTTCGTTCTGGTACCCGCCGGCTTTGTTCAGCGCGTTGCGATACGTGCCATCGCTCAGCGTCGAGCCTTCGTAGCGAATCGCCGTCTCGAGCACCTCGAGCGCCGCCGTCGCGATGCGCTCCCACTGCGGCCGCGTCACCCGCCGGCACGCCCGCGCTGGGTGCACGCCCGCCAAGTGCAGGATTTCGGAGGCGTAGAGATTCCCAATCCCCGCCACGGCCTTCTGGTCGAGCAGCGCCACCTTTACCGCCCGCGCACTCTTGCCGAGCCGTTCGCGGTACAACTCCGCTGTCATCACCAGCGCATCGGGGCCGAGCGAGTCCAGCCCGTACCGCGCATCGAACTGCCGCCGCGTGAGCAACCGCACGCTGCCCAGCCCGCGGCGATCCCAGTACAGAATCTCCCGCGCCGCCCCGCCACCGGAAAGCTTCAGCCGCAGCCGCGAGTACAGCGGATCGGGCGGCGCTGCGAGCAGCACGAGCCCCGTCATCCGCGGCTCGAACACCAGCGCGTCGCCCGAGTCGAGCCACAGCACGACACGTTTCCCCGCGCGATCGGTCCGCTCGATCCGCGTCCCCACGACGCGCCGCGACAGCGCCGCAATCCCCGGCTCGATGGCGATGGCCTTGCGCGGACACGCCACGCGCTCGGCGGCGACAATCCGCCGCCCCACCGCCGCGGCGATCCCCCGCCGCATCGTCTCAACTTCCGGAAGTTCAGGCATGAACGAATTCTAGCGCGCCCGCCAACAAAGAATCCTTCCGGCCCCCTCCCCTCGGCGGGGAGG
>JANOIK010001214.1:0-2651 GCA_031407585.1 Planctomycetota bacterium
CTGCTGCCTCACGAATCGATCACCAGTTGTCGTCAAGGGATTGCTCCTCTTCGATGTCGTACGGAAATTCCCACAACCGCGCGTCCTGGAGCCAATCGTCGCGTTCAGGCCATGCGTCGTCCGCTGCGCCAGGCTCGGACAAACCGCCTGCCGTGACCGGTCGACCCGTCGCCGCGAGGACGCTCGAGTCCACGATGCACGCCGCATACTCCGCCTGCCAGGCATCCCAGTCCGACGCCAAAAACTCGGCGCCATAGTCGACCTCGACAGCGATCTCGATTGCCCCGCCGGGCCCAACGCCAAACTGCAGCCGCGCGTACGTGGCGCCGCCGCGGGCGACGATCAGCATGACCGACCAGTCGCACCCGCCGAACACGCGGGCAAACGTCTCCTCGTCGGTAAGACTTGGCCGCGGTGAGTGGCCCGGATGGGTGTGAACCCAAATCCGTCCAAACTGCTCCGGGCGCCTGTCGGCGTCGACATGGTCATCAAAAAAATCCGCCACCGCCTGGTCGTCGAAGGCGACGCTGACCCAGTCGCACGTCTGCCAGACCAGCCGGACATCCTCCACCAACAGCACGTCGCCTGCCCCAGAGATTCCGAACCCGCCGATCTCGGTGGGCCCGGCGTCACGCAGAAACAGCAGCTTCGCCCACGCCGTCGGCGAAAACCTCAGCACAGGCCGTCGCACCGGCGGCCGGGCCACTCGCATCCCGGGCGGCGTTCTCGCCCGCCTTTTCGTCGTTGGCTGCCTCACAGCAGCGATTGCAGTTTCCATCGTCAAGGCACTCCTCACAAAAATGGTTGTGACACTGGGCGCACCGCCGCAAACACGCGCCGCAGAACGTATCGCCGCAGTCGCCGCACGTCGCCGTGCAGTCGGCGCAGCAGCAGTTTCCGCAGTCGCCGCAACTGCCGCCGCACTCCTCGCACAGATCGCACGCACAGCGTTCGCAACTGGAGGCGTCGTCGGGGTCGGGGACGTAGCCGCACTGAGTGCATTCGGTCCCGTGCCAGCGGCGCAAAGGAATGTATGCGCTCAACTCGTTGTAGGTAGCCAGCGTCTGATTCACGATCGTAAAAAAGTCGTACAGCCGTCCCGCAGCCAGCGCTTGGCGAATGGCCGCCTGTCCTTCGCCTTCACAGAGCTGGTCGTCGCTCACATGGGGATGCGTGACATCCTCGTTGGGGGCCGCCGGGTGCGGTTCAAGGGCGACGACCTGGTAGCAGTGCGGGCCTTCGCGTGCCGACCATGCAAGGACGATCTCAAAGGCGCCGAAGAGCATGCCCTCGAGGATGATCGGTTCTGTCGTGACGGCCAGTTCGCGGGCCTGCAGGTCGATCCGCAACCCGACAAACTCTGTCTCCAATGCACACAGGTCGTCAAACACGTCGTGAGCCGTCGCGGACCAGGCGGCGGGGGCATGCGACAGCTCGCCGATTGTCGCGTCGAGCTGGCGACTCAAATCCCCAAGTTGGCGATACAAACGCTCGCGGCAGGCCGCTTGGGCAACCTGCCACCCACGCTGTTCGGACTCGTTCAACAGCTCCGCGCTGCGGAGACAGGACTGCCAGGCGGCGACGGGCAGGTCGGCGAATGGGGACGGCGGCGCACGGCGGCCGCCAATCGCGATGGCCGCGCGTATCAGGAGTCGGCGTCGGGCGACGTTCATAGTGGACTAACTCGCAAGAGGACGGGGTGGAGAGCCGCACGGCAAATTGCCTCGGGGCTATGCGGCCCCTTCGATCTTGATGGGCGTCACCGAGACGCGGTCGCCCTCGGCAAGCACCTGGTGGGCGGCCGCCGGCTGGCGGTTGACGCGGATGAGGTAATCGGCGGGCTTGCCGGACTTCACCTGCTGCTGGAAGAGTTGCTGGACGGTGAGTTCGGCCGGCACGTCGATGTGGTCGGCAAAACCGCCGCCGTCGTTGTTGATAAAGAGAATGCGCATTGCTGTGGAGTCTCCGGGATAACTCTGGGATCAGAAGGGGGCACACGAAAACCGCCTGGCTGCGCCGCCGTTTGCGCGCCGCGGCCAGGCGGGGGACAGAACTCTTCGATTGAGAATCTCAGTGGACGGCCAGCTGCGCGTAGCGCCGGCCGGCGACCTCTTCCCAGTCGACGTAGCCGGCGTCGACGTCCGGTTCAGGGTCGTAGGCAACGTTGAACGGATCGGCGAGCGAAAAACCCCGATTGCGAATGGTCCGCCGCGCTTCGCCAGTGACGGCGGCGACGGACCGCTCAAGTTGGGATTGGGTCACGATGCAGGTTCCTTTTTGGATGGAAGGAATGGGGCTCAACACGACGCCGCATGCGCCCTGCCGGCGCGGACTTGCGGCGCTGCAATGCATACAGGGGCAGCGAGGATCAGCGCGGCAATGCCGCGCCTGTCCGTAGTACGCTTCGCGTGAGAGGGATTAGCGCTCGGCGCTGCCGCCCGGCGTCATGGCAAGAGGCGGTGGCTCACGAGCCAGGCAGCTTCTGCCGCCAGTGCAGCGCTGCGACTCACAAACGGCCCCAAACAGGGACCGTGGACGGGGCTCAAGTCGGCGCCCCAACGCCCCGCGGCGTCGGGTTCGACATGCGACGCGCGAACAATCGCCGGGCGGCCGAGCGTTCCCAAGTCAATAGCCTCTCCGTAGAGGCAGCG
>JANOIK010001277.1:0-19029 GCA_031407585.1 Planctomycetota bacterium
CCCGTCGCGACGTCGCTCCACGTAATGACGCCGTGGTAGCTAATGTTCCAGTTGTATTTAATCGTCCCGAAGATGGCGGACACCTGCGCTCCATCAATCAGGCGGGTCGATCCATCAGCGCTCGAAAAGGTCGAGTTCCAGGCTCCCGTGCCGTTGATGTTGCCCACGGTAAAGTTGTCGTTGCCGTTGGCGGGATCGTCGAAGTCGACGTCGACAAGCCCAAGGTTGATGGGCGCCGTACCGGCCATGTTCAACATCACTGCCGAATCGAGCTGAAGGTCGAGGCGGGCGGACAGCGTGCCTTGCGTGTCGACTTGGAGTCCGTTGTTAATGGACAGATTGCCGACGTTCTGAATCGGACGCGTTCCGCCATTGGCGTAGTGAAACTCGAGCGTGCTCACGCCGGTCGTCGAACCATTTGGATCGAGCGCAGAGATCACGCCATTGTCACCCCCGCGATAATGGCCCAGCACCATCGAGCCGAAACGCACGTAGCCGGGCGTTGCCGGATTGCGAATGATGAGCCGGCCGTTTCCACCCGGACCGGTTGCTAAGGCTGTCTGTGAATTGACGCTTGCTGTGCCACTGGCCAGACGCACGACATTCGACGTGCCGTTGGCGCCGACCGAGAGCGATCCGCCGCGATAGTCGTACGTGCCGTTGACTCGTCCCGCGTACGTCGTGTCAAAACTGCCGATGGTCAGCGGCCCGTTGGGGCTGGGGACGACGACGGCGGCGGAGTTCTGATTGATGCGCGCTTCGCCGGCAATGCCGTCGGTCAGGCCCGTGGAGCGACCAATTTCGATCGTCGAAGCTTGAAGGTTCCCCTTAATGGTTAGTAGTTCGTTGCCGGCGAGCCGTTCGCCCAGCCGTAGCCCCTGAATGATTTGCGGCCCGTAGGTCGATGGAAAGGGAGTGGTCATGGCGAACGCGGGCACGTTCGCCCAATTGGGGTCAGCGTTCGAAGGGTCGTAGATGACGCCCTCCCCGCCAGCCAGCGCGCTTGTGTTGCCCATGATCACTGTATCGGTGGCGATCGTGTTCGTGGCACTTTGCGGCGGCAGGCGATTGTTCTTCGTCGCGTCGCCAAAGACGCCGCCGTCCCAGTTGGCGGGGCTGTACCACCAGGGCGAGCCGCCGCCGCCGTCCCATGAGATCGCGGCGCGTGCAGTGGACGACGCGCCGAGAAAGAGCAAAGCCGCGCCGACCGCGGTTGCCAGGGCGGTTCTGTGAGCAGTGTCGCGGCGAACTGCCGCCGATGCGCGGAGAAGTCTCATGATGGTGTCTCTTAAATACGTCTGCCGACGAGAACGCGCTCGCCGGGCGCCTCCTCAGCAAGGAAGCGCTCGGGCGCGAGAGCACGCCTACAGACGATAAGTTCCGAAGCCCCTGTCTTCGCCCTGGCCCCAATTCTCGGGGCACCCGGCGACCTACCATGATAACCAGAGTAGTCGAACAGGGGGATCGCGTCGCCGTTCTGGCCGGCGAAAGGGGCGCCAACGGGAATTCCCGATGGCCCGGGCTGAAATCTCCCGCTCCGCGCGTTTGATCCGCAAGGAGAGACCGGGATCAGAGGGGGTCGACTTTGGCGTCAAAAACAGTCGTTTCCCCGTCGGCAACGCTCAGGGTAAGGCCCGATTTCTCGTAGTCCCCATACTTGGCGTCAATCGTCCGTTTGCCGCCGCCATCCATGCTCATGCGCTGTTCGAGAACCACGACCGCGTAATCGCCAGGGGGAATTCCGTCGCCCGGTTTGCTAACACCCAGGGTGAAGCGTCCGTCGGCATCGGTCTGGCCGTTGGCGGATTTGCCCGTCTCGTCGGAGCGAGCAATCACCAAGGCGCCGGCGACGGGCGTGCCGTCTTGGAGGGTGATCCGCCCCGTCACTTCGCCGCGCGGCTCACCGCCGCAGCCGACGACAGCGGCCAAAATGAGGCTCCCGACGACGGCGATCAGGCGTCTTCGCTGAGGGAGCAAGTGCATTGACGGAGACTCCGGGACGTTGCTCACGCGGCGATTGTCGAATTGACGGCGACGTCACTAGGGAAGTTGGACAACATTCCCGTCGGCTCGCGACGCCAGGTAATCCATCGTCTTAAGATCGACGTCGACGCTGATTGGCCGCACGCTGCCGTCGCACATGCCGAAGATGACGACGCTCGGGTGCGTACTTCCAAAACCCCCGTCGCCGTAATCGAATTGTTGCGCGATGGGAACAATGAACCCCGGAGGGGGGCCTGGCGTCGCGCAACGCTGGCAAAACGGATTGGTGGCGCCGATGAATACGCCTGGTGCGTGATCGCCGTTAAACGCGTGCCCCGTATCGGAAGTACCGCGCCCGACCTCGCCGCAGAGGAGCGTGTTGCTCGTACCGTCTTGGATGCTCTTGAGCGAAGTCTGCGTCTTCCAACTTACGATGACTCGCTGATCGCTAGGCGGGTTGGGTGGAACAATTCGATCTCTCTTGCAGGACGGCATGGCGCCATCCACCAAATGCGTTGTGCTGTTATTAAAAGTCGTCACCGGCATGTTGTTTTCGTCGAAAATCGGCAGCGTCGATCCGGCGACGGCACGGTAGTCGGAAATCGAACCAGCCCAAGGCCTACCGGTTGCCGGATCGGTTCTGGGATGACCGTGAACGTTGTCGGGTTCGACTTCGATGATTCGTTGTTCGTGCTGCTGCGATGGGCAGTAGTAGGCGTCGACGACCGCCGTACGACATTGATAGGTCTGGTCGTAGAAGCAGCCCGCGGTTCGTCGCCACAGATTCTTCGCTTGCCCCTGCTCGAGATGATCGAGAATCAGCTGCATCCACGTCTGCTGATGCTCAACGACGCGCATCGGCGGCAAGGTATTGGTGGAGCCGTGATAGTTCTGCACCGCGAGGCATTGCTGCTTCACGTTGTTTTGGCACTGGGCGCGGCGAGCGGCTTCGCGCGCCTGCTGAATGGCGGGCAGCAGCAGGGCGACCAAGACCCCGATGATCGCGATGACCACCAAGAGCTCGACAAGTGTGAAACCCTTCTCCGCGCGGCGGAGCTGAGGCATGCGATGGGACGGCGTCCCCGCGTCGGTGGGGTGTTTCATGACTTCCTTTACTCCCTGGCGTCCTCGTGCAGGAATTCAACGCGCGCAGCACGCGCCCCAAACGACTCCACAAGACGAGCACGGCACGACGAAAAGACTTGCGGCAATCGACCGGCGCCCCCGGTGATCGATACCGCTCCGGCCTGCTTCCATGTTATTCAGGAAGGATTTGCGGTCGAGTACCTGTAGTTGCAAGAATGGGGCAAAAACCCGCAAAGTCCCTTCCCGGTGACCTGCGGGAGCTCGCAGCTTCAGACGCTCGACATGACTTTCTGTGCGGTGACCATCGCCCGGCATCGCCCTCTGGATTGGCCGAGTCAGCCACGTCGTCGGATGGGGAGTGCGTTTTTTAGGATCATTATTGCAACACTGGCTACTTGGCCGCATTGGCGTTGTGCGTACTGTTTACTATGGGGGGAAGGCGCTGGCCGCGAGGCTGGGCGGCTTGTTCCGATTGTCTTGGAAATGCTGGCGGACCATCGGCTTCGTCACTCGCCGAGCCTCGGATCGTACTGGCGTGCCCCGGAGTGGGGACCGCGAGCTGGATGACAACTCATCGTTGACGTACTTTTCTTAAAAAGTGGCTTTTCTTAGAGAGGGGATGCTCATGAACAAGAGACTGCACCTGACTCTCGCGGCATTAGCCGCGACATTCACATGGGCGGCGACTGCGTCGGCCGCCATCATCGTGAACGACACATGGCTAGATGGAAACCGGAATGAGCCGACGACGGCGACCGTCGGCGGCCCTTATTCTGAAAATGGCGCTGACGGCGATTTGGACGGCGATATCGAATCCGTCTGGTACACGTCGAACGCGGCTTTAATGTCTTCGTCAGCGGGCCACTTGATGCTGGCGCCGTCGACGACAGGTTCTAGCTCGTTCACAACGTACTTTACCCCGGAAGCGTCGCCCGTGACGTTGGCTCAAGGCCAGGCGATCCGCGTGACCTGGGAGTTTACGCCCAGCGGTTTGAGCGCTAGTGGCAACCGTGATTGGCGGATGGCGCTAGTGAACACGGGCGCGGCCGAGCGCATCACGAACAACGCCAACTCGGCCCCGCCGAACTCGGCGTTCACCGGCTATCGAGTGAGCATGAACGTGTCGGCCTTGCCTTCGGCCGGGGCGCTTCTGGATTTGTTCGAGCGCCAGGTGCTCACCACCGAGAATCTGTTGGTGAACAACGACCGTTGGGGCGCCAATGGAACCGCAAGCGCCACGCTCGCGACCGCGGCGCCGACTGCCGGCACGCCGACCATGGTCAACGGCACGAAGTACACCTTTGTGTTGATGATCAAGCGAACTCTGGCCGATGCGGCGGAGATCACGGCGACCATCTCGGGCGGAAACTACGCCGGCACAGGTTCGTTTTCCTTGTCGCACACTGATCCGTCGTTCAATGCGGGCAGCTACACGTTCGACACGTTCGGTATGCGGCCAAGCAATGGAACCACAACCGCGACAGGCTTGGACACCACGCTCTTCCGCGTGGAAGTGACGCCCGAGCCTGCCTCTGGCGTCTTGGCAGCGTTTGGCGGCTTGGCGGCCCTCGCCTTCCGTCGTCGGCGCTAAGTTCGAAGTGTTTCAACCAAACGGCGACGTCTCGACCGCGGGGCGTCGCCGTTTTTTCATGGCAATCGCCCGCGGGGGTCGCCCGCATCGTTTTCTTTCGAACTGGGTCTGAGATGATCAACTTGCGTGCCTTACTTGTGGCAGCCGCCTCAACGGCAATCGTCGGGGAATGCGTCGCGCACGCGCCGGCATCTGCGGCGACGCCGGCGTTTCCCGGCGCCGTAGGTCAGGGCGCCGCGGCAACGGGCGGTCGCGGCGGCGATGTTTATCACGTCACTACGCTCGAGGATTACGATCCCGAGAGCGAGCCGAAGGTCGAGGGCAGTTTTCGGCACGCCGTCCGCTCGGCGGAGGGGCCGCGGACAATCGTGTTCGACGTTGGCGGCGCCATCGCCCTGCACGCGCCGCTTGAAATTCGCAAGAACGACGTGACGGTCGCTGGGCAGTCGTCGCCTGGCGGAGTCACGCTATGGGGCTACCCGGTTGAAATCTCGCGGGCGAAGAACGTTATCGTGCGGTACTTGCGCGTGCGGCTGGGCGACTTTCATGCTCGACGCGCCGCGGGCGTCGCCGCCCCCGCTGGCAGCAGGAACAATTTGGATCCGGCATCGGCCAACGCGGTTTATGTGGGCAACGACAGCGAACTCGTGATTCTCGACCACGTTTCGGCGGCGTGGGGAATTGACGAGACGTTATCAGTGACAAAAGCCCGCGATGTGACGATCCAGAATTCGATTATTTCTGACAGCTTCAACGAATCGCTGCATCCCAAAGGACCGCATGGTTTCGGATCGCTAGTTCGCGGCGAAGTGACGCCGGGCGACCAGGAGTCTGGCATCGGCGGCTACACGTTCTATTGCAATCTATGGGCGCATCATCGCGGCCGGATGCCGTCGTTCGGCGGCCAGCAGTCGCTCGACGACGGCCAGAGCGAGAGCGACCGGCGTCGCACGGATGTCAACCTTGTCAACAGCGTCGTCTTCGATTGGGGCGGCTCCGCCACGCATCGCAACGAGATCGGCGCCGTCCGGGCCAATATCATCGGCAACTACTTCATCTCCGGCCCCGCCAAGAACGGCGATTACGCGTTTCGCGAAAACGTGCCCGATCCGACGACTGTGTATCAGCGCGGCAATTTCCAGGACATGGACGAAGGCGCGGATCATAATGGCAATGAGGTCATCGCGGCCGAGGCCAGCGACGCGTTTCGCGATTTTGGCCCCGAGGATCAATTGTTGAGCGGCGGCGAGCCGCTGAACTTTCTTGGCGAGCTGGCGGCCGATGTGTTAACCGCCGAAGAGGCGTATCACGTGGTCGTGGCGAGTGCGGGCGCGTCGCTGTGGCGTGATGCGGTGGATCGACGCGTGATCGATTCGCTGGCCGAGCGCACGGGCGGTCTTATCGATTCGCAGGAGCAGTTCCGCGATTCCGCGGGCAGCATGCCGGGCATCGACGATCTTGTCGAGCAACGTCGGCCGGCCGGGTTCGACTCCGACGCCGACGGCATGAGCGACGCGTTTGAAGCAACGCATCGACTCGATCCCAAGAATCCAGTGGACGGCGTCGCAACGACGCTCAGCGACGAGGGCTACACGAATCTCGAGGTCTATCTCAATGAGCTGACAACTGGTGCATCGGCGGTCGCCACAAGCACCGCCGCAGCGCGTTGAGACATGCGGAGACGTGGCGGTCTTCGCTTCGACGGCACAACGCCGAGCGGCGAGCTTTATCGGGTCGGAAGAAGAAGAGGAACTGCAGATGAATCGCATGACACGAATCATGGCGGGGCTGGCTTTCGCGTGGGGCGTTGGCCTTGCGCACGACGCGGGCGCCCAGCTCGTCGCCTTTCCGGGCGCCGAAGGCGCTGGGCGGCTCGCCACCGGCGGCCGCGCCGGCGACGTCTACCACGTCACTAATCTCAACGATTCGGGCGCCGGCAGTCTTCGTACCGGCATCACCGGCGCCCCGGCCGCCGGCCGCACAATCGTGTTCGACGTAGCGGGCACGATTAATCTCACCTCTCGCCTACAACTCAACGGCAAGAGCAAGCTCACCATCGCGGGCCAAACCGCGCCGGCCGGCGGCATCACGCTCGCACATCAAGAGTTCACGATCAACAACGCCAGCAACGTGGTCGTGCAGCACTTGCGTTTCCGCCCCGGCGACCGCTTCCCGGCGACCCACGCTCCGAACGCCATCCCTAATTACAACGCCGATGTTATCGGCGTCACCAATTCCAGCAATGTCATCATCGACCACGTCACCGCATCATGGGGCGTCGACGAAACGATCTCGGTGACCAGCAATTCGAACAATGTGACGGTGCAGTGGTCCACGTTGACGCAGGGGCTCTACAACGCCGGCCACTCGGACGTGGAAGATAGCGTCGGCCACAGCTACGGCTCGCTGCTTAACGGCGGCACGTACAGCTTCCACCACAATCTTTACGCCCACAGCAAGGGCCGTTTTCCGCGAGGTCAGTGGAACTCCTCCGATGCCCGGAATCTGGCTCTCGATTGGGTTAACAACGTCGTCTACAACCCCTTCGACTACATCGGTAACAGCGATGACGAGGATTCCTTCACGGTCAACCTCGTGAACAATTACGCAATCCGGGGCCCCGAGTCCGGCGGCGGCACGACCGCAATGTGGCAGCCGCGCGACGTTGATTCGCAGTTTTATCCCGCCGGTAATCTTATGGACTCCAACCGGGACCTCGATTTCGACGGCGTCCTGCTGAACAACACAGCTTCCGGCTCCAATCCCGCTGTCTTCGATTCGGGAGCCAAAACGATCGTCGCATCGCGATTCAACATTCCCGAAGTTACCACATATTCGGCCGAGCAGGCCTACATCCAGGTGATGAGCCGCGCCGGCGCCATTCGCTACCGCGACTCAATTGATCGCCGCACGATTCGCTCGGTGCTCAATCACCTCCCCGGCAAAATCAACACCCAAGCCGACTGGGGCGGCTGGCCGTCGTTCCCTACCGCCGGCGGTCCCGCTCCCGACGCCAACGGCGACGGGGTGCCGAATGAGTGGGCCATCGCCAATGGCTTCAGCACATCGACGCCGCTCAATACTACGCTTGCGCCGGATGGTTACTCTTACTTGGAAAAGTACCTCCACACGCTCACGCCCAATGCCTACGCGCCGACGGGCACGGTCTCGCACACCATTCCCACCAACTTCGGGGCAGGCGCCGACGCGCAGGTGAGCGAAAACGGCGGAACCAACGCCGTTTACGGCGGCAGCGGCGCGGGGGCTACGCTCGACGCCCAGTGGAGCGGTGCGTCTGGCGCGGTCAATCAAGCCATCGTCCTGCGGTTCGACATCTCACAGGCCGTCCCCGGCTCACTTACCAGTGCCCGCCTCGATCTGACCGCCGCGAGCACCATTACGGGCTCCCATACGTTCATGGTCTACGGCGTCGAGCAGAGCGCCGCCGACTGGAACTGGAATGAAGCGGCGGTCGACTTCGCCTCGGCGCCCGGCCTGGCGCTCGACCTGGGCACGCCCAACAGCGGGACGCTCGGCGTGAATAACACGTTTACGACGACGAGCCATCCCGACAATCCCGACGTGCTCACTCTGGGGCAAATCACGATCCCCAGCGCGGCCGCGGGCGACACGATCAGCCTTACGAACCCCAATCTGGCCGTGTTCCTCAATCTGGCCGCTTACTACCAGGGCGAGGCGTCCGAAGATGCGGTGACCCTCATCCTGCAGCAAACCACGTCCGGCTCGGTCGCCAGCTTCCACTCGAAGGAAGGAAACGCCGCCCTCGCCCCGCGGCTGGTCATCGATGCACTCATCAGCGCGCCGCCCGTGTTCGACGTCGCCGACTTCAACGGTGACGGCAGGGTGGACGGCGATGATCTGACGAACTGGCGATCCGGCTTCGGCACGCAAATGAGTGCCACCCGTACGACAGGAGACGCCGATCTCGATTGCGACGTCGATGGGGACGACTATCTCGTTTGGCAGCGGCGCGTCGGGATCGGCACGGTTGTGGCGGCGTCCAACGCCGTGCCCGAGCCGAGCGCGGTTTTTCTGGCGGCGATTTGTGGGTTGGCGGTGGCAGGCGTCTCGCGCCGTCGGGGCAGTGTGAATCGGAACTAAGGCAAGCTTTTGTTGTGGTCTGGGAATAGAGAAGAGCAGGCGGCAATCATGGTTTTCAATCGAATTTCGCGGTACGCCCTGGGAGCGGTCATTTGTCTGGCGTGGGCGTCCACGGCAGCAGCGCAACTCCCCTTCTTTCCCGGCGCCGAAGGCTACGGCGGCACATGGTCCGGCACGGCGCCCGCCGGCGGTTGGCTCTCGGAAGCCACGGCCTCCGTCTACCACGTCACCAATCTCAACGATAGCGGCGCCGGGTCCTTCCGCGGCGCCTTCGCTGAGAACAGCAGCAACAAGATCATCGTCTTCGACGTCGCCGGGACCATTACGCTCACCAGCGGCAAACTCGACATCAAGAATCTCGCCAACTACTACATTGCCGGCCAGACGGCGCCTGGCCCCATCACCGTTTACGGCGACATGGTCCAGCTCACTCACAGCAGCGGCAAGGAGAATCGCAACGTGGTTCTCCGCTACATGTCGTTTCGCAAAGGCGCAGGCGACAACGAAGACTCGATCACGTTCGCCGGCAGCGGCCTCGGCACGAACATGATCTTCGATCACCTTTCCGCGTCCTGGTCGGAAGATGAGATTCTTTCGGTGACCAACAATAATACCAACGTCACCTTTCAGTACTCGATGATCAACGACGCCCTCGTGGCGGGTCACGCTTACGGTTCGCTGCTTCGTGCAAAGATTGATTCCAACGTTACGATCCACCACAACTTGTATGCGAACAACAAGAGCCGGCAGGCCCGCTTCGGGTCTTACGACACCAAGAAGCTTACCGCCGACTTCCGCAACAACGTTATCTACAACTGGGGCGATCGCGCCAGCTACGCGGGCGGCTCCGGCGACGACGACCGCGAGTATGCCGACGTCAACTACGTGGGCAACTACCTGCTCGCTGGCCCTGCCACGACGCCCAGCGGCTCGCTTGGCTACGTCCGCGCCGAGAAGGCGTTTCTCGTCGACCAGACCGTCGACGCCCGCGTCTATCAGTCGGGTAATGCGATCGACTCGGATCGCACCGTGAATCCGGGCGGCGTGCCCAACGGTTCGGACACCGGTTGGGGGATGTTCCACGACCTACCGAATGACGGCGTGCTCACACAAATGGCGACGCCGTTCGCCACGCCGACCGTCACCACTCAAACCGCCGCTGCTGCCTACGACCAGGTCATCAACCACGTGGGCAACTGGTGGTGGGACCGCGGCGTTATCGACCAACGCGTGATTAATGACGTGAAAAACTTCACCGGCCCGCCCGCGATCGGTCCCGCGGCGCCGCCTGCGGGCGAGCTCAGTTCGGTCACCAGCGCCCCGCTCATCACCCGCCCCGCCGGTTGGGACACGGATGGCGACGGCATCCCCAACGCGTGGGAAACTGCCCACGGCCTTAACCCTAATAGCGCCGCCGACAACAAGCTCGACTTCGACAACGATGGCTATATCAACGTCATCGAGTACATCAATGAAGCGGGTGAGTTTCCCGCTCCGGCGCCGATTGTCTTCAACGGGTCGGCGAGCACGCGCTACGCCCAGATTATGAACTGGAAGACCAGCGACGGCATTACGACCGGCAGCAACTGGCAGCCCTCGAAGTACGATGTGGCGGTCGTTCGCACCGGTACGGTCGTGGTCGATGCCATCGGACAACATGCGGGCGACCTCGTGGTGGCGCCCCTGGCGGGCGACTCCGCAACGCTGAATGTCATTGGCGGTTGGATCGACGTGGCGGACACGCTCGACGTTGCCGCTGAAGGCGCCGGACAAGTCAACCACAGCGGCGGCTTGGTGATCGCGGAAAACGCGGTACTTGGTGGAGCCGTTGGCGCATCGGGCATTTACAACCTCACCGGCTCGGGCATGCTCGTTGTCGGAACCTTGGCCAAAGGGGCTAGTGGCGGCGCCTTCAACATGACCGGCGGCACGCTCTCTGCGAACACCGTGGCGTTCACGCTGGTGAACAACGGCGGCACGATTTCCCCAGGAGCGAGTCCTGGGACGACGCACGTCGTCGGTGATCTGATCAACACGAGCGGCACGATCCGCATGGAGTTGGCAGGGACAAGCGAAGGCCAGTTCGATCACATCGACGTCGACGGCGCCCTCGCCGCGGGCGGTACGCTCGACATCGACCTGCTCGGCGGATACATGCCCGCGAGCGGCGCCTCGTTCGACCTGTTCGACTTCGCGAGCGCCAGCGGTTCGTTCACGCTCAGCTTGCCCACGCTCACCGGCGGGCTGGAGTGGAAGACGGCCAGCCTGCTCACGACCGGCGTGCTGTCGGTGGGCCTGCCGGGGCTGCCGCCCAGCGCCGATTTCGACGGCGACCACGACGTCGACGGCGACGATTTGCTCACCTGGCAGCGCGGCCTCGGCCTCACGATGCAGGGGACCAACTCCAACGGCGACGCCAACCGCAATGGCGTCGTGAACGGCGACGACCTGGCGGTCTGGCGTTCACAGTTTGGCACGCCCCAATCGGTCGTCGCCGGCGCCCCCGTTCCAGAGCCGACGGCGTCGGTCCTCGCACTTTTGGCTGGGGCGTTGAGCTTCGCCGTTCGCCGTCGGCGGTCTTAGAATCAGGCGCCCCGCTGCACCCGACCTCGGGGTTGCTACAATTCGGCGATGAAACCTCGCCTCGCCGACAAGCTTGCCGCGCTTCGCGCCGACCTCGACTGCGGCCTCTTCATTCTGGCCGACGCCAAAGACGCCGACATGGCCTGGGGCGCCGGGAGTGCTGGGCCGCCCTACCCTGCCAGTTCTGCAGCGCGTCCCTATCGCTCCATCACCGACTACCGCGACCAGATCCGCGAAGTCGTCCGCCAGGGCGCCGTCGACATCTTGCTCGCGTCGGCGTCAACGCACAGCGTACTTGCCCATGCTGAGCGACTGTTCGACGCCAGCGATGTAACGCCAGCCGTTCGTGCGAACGACACGACCGATATCTGGCTCCCCCGCGGCGGACGTTATCGCGACGAGCCGTCGCGGCCGTTCGCGACGGTCGTTCTCCAAGAGGCCCAGTTTGGTTCGGCCATTCCCACTAGCCTCAAGGACTCGGAGCCGGTCGTGAATCTCGGCCTCTACTCGGTGACGTTCAACAATCACCTCGACGCCGATCATGGGACGCTCACGGCGTTCCGCACGTTCCGCGCCGAGGCGGAGCGCTGCGAGTTTCGGTATTTTCTCGAGGTCTTCGCACCCAACCTGCCCGATGCAGTCGCGGAGGCGGATGTGGCCGCGTACGTCAACGACTGCATCTGCCGCATGCTTGCGGGCGTGCCTCTGCGGCAGCGGCCGGAGTTCCTCAAGATGCCTTACTTTGGACCTGCAGCGCTCGAGGAACTGGTGAGCTACGACCCGTCGATGATCGTCGGGGTTCTCGGCGGCTCGAGCGGCACCACCTACGACGCCTTCAAGTTGCTGGCCGAAGCAAAGAAGCACGGCGCCCGCGCGGCGCTCTTTGGCCGCAAGATCAAGGACGCGGAGCACCCGCTCGCAATGGTCGCCCTGCTCCGCCGAGTTGCCGATGGCGACGCGACGCCCGAGGAGGCCGTGCGAGAATACCACGGCGAGCTCGAAAAACGGCGCATCCCGCCTCGGCGCCCGCTCACCGACGACTCGCAGGCGACGGCCAGCGAGTTGCGCTATCTCAAGTCTTACTAAGGTACGCGCGCAGCCAGCCTGTCTCGCTGCGCAGCCACAACAGCCCCACGGCGCTAAAGACTCCGAACGCCGCCACAGCGCCGTTCACCCACAGCATCACGCGACCTGCCGCGAGTCCGGCCGGGTTGTCGGGGTCGCCGAACATTGCGATGACGAACACCAGCAGGAACAGCCCCAGCCCTCGCATTCGCGGCGTCGCCTTGAGCGGCCGTGACTCGCCGCCGCGCCGCCGTCGGCTCACGATGTCCACGATCGCGAGGAGCGCTTGAAACGCTGCGGTGCATCCCAGGCTGATCGTCAGTTGGCGATCAAAGACGGCCTGCTCCCCGGCGCCAAAACCAGGACCTCGAACGAGCATCATCACCATGATGAACGTCGCGAGGCCCCCGGCGGCCAGGTCGACGAACACGCCCATCCACGGTTCCCACCGCGAAAGCAAGTGAGCCCGCAGTACCCGGTTCGAGTTTTTTCGCAGGGCGCCGGCCACGAGCCAGACGTGCCAGTCGTCGTAGTGGATTTGTCCAAAGGCGCGGACCGCGCGCTCGGCATGCCACAACCGCGCGATGTCGCACGCGATGCCAATCCAGGTGCCCGCCAGCAAGAACACGAGCATTTGCGATGCCGACCACTCGAAGAACAAAAGCCCGATGATCGGCGTTGCGCCCACGACGACCAACTCGAACGCCCGGGCGAGCGACTCGGCGACAAATCCCGGGCCGCGCCGCGCTAAGGCGGCCGGCGCGCAGCGGTGAAACCGCGCCATGTCATCGGCGCTCAGCGTCACCGTCCCGTCGTTAGCAGGGCTCGAAGAGGCCATAGTTACAGCAGCGTTTAAACAGGCGAAATGCTACCGGCGATTCCAAGCACAGAGCGCCGACGAACCGGCCGTTGCCTATGCAAGCATCAAACCAGTGGCCCGTTAGAAACAGTTATGCCATCGGCGCCAAATCGCCGAAAGTAAAGATGAAGGGCGATTGGCGATGGCTCCGAGTCCTGCCAGCGACAGAACATTTTGCTGACGGACCTATTCCGCGGAACCCGGCGAAAATCGCGGGGTTTCAGGTCGATGCGTCGCCTATCACACTGGCGCCGTTTGGCCGTTTTATCTTGACCCCGGCGAGGACCCTGTCTAAAAGTGTGAGTATCGTAGGCCTCCACGGCGTCGCCTTTTCTATATCCGGAACTTGTGCAATTCATGCAGCCTAACGCAGCGTTACCATCGCTGAAGACGGTTTATCGACGCACCTTCGTGCGGGCGATGCGTGGCGTCGTTCACGGATTGGCCCTGCTTGCCGGAATGCTGTCGTCGGGCATCGTCTCGATGACGGTGCTCAGCGCGTCTAACGAAGCAGAAATTCCGGCCGAAGTTCTGGCGGCCTCTGAGTACGCCCAGACGCATGAAGACGTCGCGTCTCGGTTGCGACGGCCTCCGTCGTCGCGGATTATGAAGCGCGCCCTGGCGCCCTCCGCCTTGCCGACGTTTGCCGGACGACTATCCACGTCGTCCGCTTATGCCACGGCTCTCTCTCGTCTTTCGCTCGGCCTGTTGGTCCCGATGCGTTGTTGATCGCCCCGCCGGCGCCGTGAGGCTCTTGTCCGTCGGTCGATTCGCCCCCCGCCAGCGCGTGGGGGGCAGGTCTAGCGGAGCTTCACTCTCGCCACTCGTGCGTGCGATTCCGACGATGCGTCGGCTCGCGTTGTCTCGATCAGATCGCGACGCCCCTGTGCAAGCGCAGGGAGAGCGTCGCAATGCGGCGGTCAATCGCCGCCAGAGGAAGGCGTCATGCAAAAACTTGTTGACGGGGTTCATCGGTTTCACGAAGAGGTCTTTGGCTCGCAGCAGCGCCTGTTTCAACAGTTGGCGGGCGGCCAAAGTCCGCAGACGTTGTTCATCACATGTTCGGACTCTCGCATCGACCCCAATCTGCTCACGCAGACCGAACCGGGCGAATTGTTCATCCTGCGCAATGCCGGCAACATCGTTCCGCCGTACGGACCTGCCGGCGGCGGTGAGGCGGCAACCATCGAATATGCCGTGAGCGTGCTGGGGGTGCAGGACATCGTGGTTTGCGGCCATTCGCACTGCGGCGCGATGAGCGGCTTGCTTCACCCGGAGCAAGTTGAGGAGCTTCCGGCAGTTCGCGGCTGGTTGGCCCATGCCGAGGCGACGGCGCGGATCATCAAGGAAAATTACGAGCACATTTCCGATCCCCAGGCGCGGCTTACTGCGACGGTGGAGGAAAACGTACTCGTGCAAATTGAAAACCTGCGAACGCACCCGAGCGTGCTGGCGGCGCTTGCCCGTCGCGACCTGGCGCTGCACGGCTGGGTTTATAAGTTCGAGGCGGGGCAAGTGTTTTCGTACGACGCCGCGATTGGTCAGTTTATGCGCGTTGATCGCGGCCTGAATGTTCCGTCTGCCGACACCGTGGCGATGCGTGCGATTTAACCTGGTCCCACTAGCGGCTCTGTTGATCGAAAGAGGATTTGTCGTAAGGCAGCAATTCTATGGCTAGTCAGGAATGCACAATTGCGTCCGGCGAGGGGTCGCGCGATGCGCGGCCCTATCACTGGGGTCAGGACGCGCTGGCGTCGGTCGTCGTTTTCTTCGTCGCCCTGCCCCTCTGCATGGGCATTGCGCTCGCCTCGGGTGCACCGGTAGCTGCCGGGCTCCTCACGGGAATCATTGGCGGCATCGTCGCGGGTGCGCTCTCCGGATGCCCGCTCCAAGTAAGTGGCCCCGCGGCGGGCCTCACGGTGATCGTCTACGAAATTGTGCAGCAACTCGGGCTGCCGTTGCTGGGGCTGGTGGTGCTCGTGGCCGGTGGATTCCAAATTGCGGCCGGACTGTTGAAGCTCGGCCAATGGTTCCGCGCCGTTTCGCCGGCGGTGATCAAGGGGATGCTTGCAGGCATCGGCGTGTTGATCTTCGCCAGCCAGTTCCACGTGATGGTGGACGACAAGCCGCGGAAGTCGGGACTCGACAATCTTTTGAGCATCCCCGAAGCGATGTGGAAGGGCGTTGGCGTTCCTTACGTCGCCAAGATCGAGGAGCGCCAGTACCGCACCGAATCGTTGAAGGCGATCGCGAAGCTGGGCTACGAGCAAGGCAATTTGCGCACGGAAGTGGGCGAATTGGTTCCCTTTCACGGCCACGCTGATAAAACGCCTGAGCTGAATTCGGTGGTGGTCGACGAGTTAGCGGCGCTCGTGACTCGCCAGGATGCTATTACTGCAGAGTGCGCGCGATTGGAACGTGAGCTGATTGCAGTCGAGGGCCACGTTGGCCATTCGCTCCACCTGGAGCGCGCTCGCGCGGCCCTAATCGATGCGCAAGCGCGCAGCACGGCGGCGTCCGTCGCGCTTGCCGAAGGGCGCGCGGTCGAGGCGGTCGAGACTCAAAACGCCATGGTCGAGGCGATCAACGCGGCGAGCGGGCGGCTCAAAAACCATCGCTTGGCCGCCAGTTTGGGAATTCTCACGATCGTCGTGATTATGCTCTGGGCCAAATTCGCGCCGAAGTCGATTCGCATCATCCCGGGGCCGCTCGTGGCCGTGGGACTGGCGACTGGCCTGGCGGCGGCGTTCGTGCTGCCTGTCTTGTTTGTGGAAGCGCCGGCGAGCCTCCTTGGTTCCATCCACTGGCCATCGATGACCTTGCTCAGCACGGCGCCCTGGATGGCGATTGTGCAGTCGGGTCTGCTCATTGCCGTGGTGGCAAGCGCCGAAACGCTACTCAGCGCCTCGGCGGTCGGGCAACTCAGCGGCTCGTGCAAGACGAACTACGATCGTGAGCTCTTCTCGCAAGGCGTGGGCAACGCGCTCTGCGGTCTGGTGGGCGCCTTGCCGATGACCGGCGTCATCGTGCGCAGTTCGGCCAATATTCACGCCGGCGCCCGCACGCGCCTCTCGGCAGTGCTGCACGGGATTTGGCTATTGGTGTTCGTGGCGGGCTTCGCGTGGCTGTTGAACGTCATTCCCACCGCCAGCCTCGCGGCCGTGCTCGTTTACACTGGCTACAAGCTGGTCGACGTGAAGTCGATCAAGAAGCTCAAGGATTTTGGCTGGGGTGAAGTCGTGATTTACTTCGCCACCCTAGTGACGATCGTCGTCGAAGACCTCCTCACCGGAGTGATCGTGGGCGTCGTGCTGGCCGCGGGCAAGTTGCTTTATACCTTCTCGCACCTGAAGATTCGCACGGTCGCCGACCGACGGCACGATCGGCTCGTCATGCACCTGGAAGGCGCGGCGACTTTCGTTCGACTTCCGCAGCTGGCCGCCGCGCTGGAGCAGGTGCCTGAGAACACCGAACTCCATGTCGAACTGGCACGGTTGAGTTACGTCGATCATGCGTGCCTCGATCTCTTCACGAATTGGGCCAAGCTGCACGAGGCCACCGGCGGGAGCTTGGTCATGGACTGGGACTCGTTGCATGCGACATT
This sequence comes from Planctomycetota bacterium, assembly GCA_031407585.1. Taxonomy (GTDB): domain Bacteria; phylum Planctomycetota; class Planctomycetia; order Pirellulales; family Lacipirellulaceae; genus Lacipirellula. Next base: position 16,894 of record JANOIK010001277.1, read on the forward strand.
CCGCCGCGAGGGGGAGGCCGTCGGCGAGCCGGAAACCACGGCGGCTTGACAGACCCGGCGTTTGGGGTGAAAACGCGGAAAACCTCGACCCGGTGACGGTGTTTCATGGGCGCCGCCAGTGCCCACGCTGGTCGGTGCGCGCTGCGCCAAGTGTGCGATGCGCCGCGTTCGTGCCACTGCATCGGAAAACTCCATGAAACCCGCCGCGTGCGCGCTTCTTGCACTTTTCGTCGCGTTGTCGGTTGCCGCGAAGGCCGCCCGCGCCAGGACGACCCGCCCGTCGAATGGATCGACGCCCAAACGGGCCATCGCGTCGTGCGGCTGTCCCGCGAGGCGGGTAGCGCGAGCCTTTACTTCCACCAATATCCGTATTCCGCCGATGGCAAGAAGCTGATCTTCTCGGCGCCGAGCGGTATCTGGACCGTGAATCTGGAGACTCGCGAGCTCGACCAGGTCGTCGAAGGGAGCGTGCAGCCTCTGCTAACGGGCTTCAAGACGGGCGACGTGTACTATATCCGTTGGACCGGCGGTCGCAGCGGCGGGGACGGATTCCGCTTTCAAGGCGATGTTCGCCGCCAACCGGACTTCACGCAGCGCGGCGGTCGCGATGGCGAACTGTTCGCCGCGAACCTCGACACGCACGAAGAACGTCGCATCGCGAAGCTGCCCAGCCAGTACGGCGGCGGCAATGTGGCGATCAACGCCGACGAGACGATGGTCGTGGGGGTGGGCCGCGACCCCGACGGCGAGGAAAAGCCTCGCACGCCGCCGGATGGCCGCTTCGAAGGTCGGCTCATGCCGGGTTGGTCGTCAGGGGCGCCGCGGCTACTTTACACAATCGACATCGCCAGCAGCGAAACGAAGGTGCTTCATCGCTCGAACGATTGGCTGAACCACCTCCAGTGTTCGCCCACGGATCCCGATCAGATCATGTACTGCCACGAAGAGCCGTGGCACTTCGTCGACCGCACTTGGCTCATTCGCACCGACGGCTCGCAGCTGACCCAAGTGCATCCACGCACGATCGACATGGAAATCGAGGGGCACGAGTTCTTCAGCCGCGACGGCAAGACGGTGTACTACGACTTGCAGACCCCGCGTAGCTTGGTGTTTTGGCTCGCGGGTTACGAAATCGAGACCGGCAAGCGCACATGGTATCACCTGGAGCGCGACGAATGGTCGGTCCACTACAATGTCTCGCCAGACGGCAAGCTGTTCGCGGGCGACGGCGGCGGGCCCGCGAGCGTGGCCAATATGTCCCCGAGCCACGAAACGCTCGACCCGCCCGGCAACGGCCAATGGATTTACCTGTTCCGGCCGGAACTGATCACCATGAACGGCCTGCCCGAATCGGCGGCCAAGCAAGTGAAGGTCGGCGTCTTCAAGTCGGAGCGGCTCGTCGACATGTCGAAGCACGACTACTCGCTGGAGCCGAACGTCACGTTCACGCCAGACGGAAAGTGGATCGTGTTCCGCTCGAACATGCACGGCGAGTCGCACGTGTACGCGGTGGAGATCGCGAAGGCCGAGTGACCGAGGCGCCAACTACTCGTCAAGCGTCACGTGGATCTTCGTGACGGTCGCCGGATTGTCACTCCATTGCTTCATCGCATCCGGCGCATCGGCAAGGGCGACCGTGTGCGTGACGACGCGGTCCGCGGGAAATCCGCCCGCTTCGAGCATGCGCACCACGTCTGCGAAGTCGGCCGGCAGCGCGTTCCGCGATCCCACGACATCCAGCTCCTTGAGCACGAACAACTTCGTTTCGAACTCAACCGGCGCCTTAGCATATCCCAGGCACACCACGCGGCCGGCGAAACAGGCTTCCTCGACGGCCGTGCGATACGTCGCGGGAAGTCCGACCGCTTCGACGACTACGCGCGGGCCGTGACCGCCGGTGAGCTCGCGGAGCCGTTCAGCCAGGTTTTCTCGCTGCGAGTTGACGACGTGGCGAGCGCCGCACGCGCGGGCCAGATCGAGCTTCGCGTCATCCACATCGATGGCAATCACCTCGCCCCCGCGAAATGCGGCGCCGGCGGAGACGCCCAGCCCGATGGCGCCGCAGCCGATCACCGCGACGCTGTCGCCCGTCCCCACGCGACCGCGACCCGCGGCGTGGAATCCGACCGTCAGCGG
>JANOIK010001290.1:0-2168 GCA_031407585.1 Planctomycetota bacterium
TTGCTGCCGCGCAGCGTCCCCGTTTTTGCCGATCCATGACCTCTCCGATCGATCCCTCGCCGTCGTCGTTCAAAGTGCAAGTCGCCGATCGGGTGACCCGCCTGCCGCCGTACATGTTTGGGCGGATCAACGCCGCGCTCTACAACAAGCGGCGCGCGGGCGACGACGTCATCGACCTCGGCATGGGTAACCCCAGCGACCCGCCGCAGGACATCGTTGTCGAGAAGCTGGCCGAGGCGGCCCGCGACATCACCAATCACGGTTACTCCAAGAACATTGGCATCGTGAACCTGCGGCGCGAGGTGGCCGGCAAGTATCACCGCAAGTACGGCGTGCGGCTGGACCCTGAGAGCGAGGTCATCGTCTGCCTCGGCTCGAAAGAGGGTTTTAGCCACATGTGCCTCGCCCTCATGGGGCCAGGCGACACGGCGATCGTGCCGGCGCCCTATTTTCCGATTCACGTTTACGCCGTCGCCCTGGCGAGCGCGAACGTCATCGCCCTGGAGGTGGGCAACAGCGAGAAGTTCCTCGCCAACATCGCCTACACGTGCGAGCACCTCTACCCGCGGCCGAAGTTGCTGGTGCTCAACTACCCGCACAACCCGTCGAGCGTCGTGGTCGAGCAGGCATTTTTTGACGAGGTCGTGAAGCTGGCCAAGAAGTACGGCTTCATGGTGCTGAGCGACTTCGCGTACGCGGACGTGGCTTACGACGGGTACCAACCGCCCAGCTTTTTGGCCTCGCCGGGCGCCGCGGAGGTGGGCGTCGAGTTCACCACCATGAGCAAGGGCTACAACATGGCCGGCTGGCGCGTGGGCTTCTGCGCCGGCAACGCGGAGATGATCCGGGCGCTCGGAACCATCAAAGGTTACTACGACTACGGCATGTTCCAGGCGATCCAGATCGCGGCGATCGTCGCGCTCCGGCACACCGACCCGGCTGTGGAGGAGCAGTCGCTCGTCTACCAGGGTCGGCGCGATGCGCTGTGCGACGGGCTCAATCGGCTGGGGTGGAACGTGACGCCTCCGAAGGCCGGCATGTTTCTTTGGGCGCCGATCCCCGAGCCGTGGCGGAGCCGGATGAGCACGATGGACTTCGCGATGATGCTGCTCGACCGGGGCAACGTCGCGGTGAGCCCGGGGAGCGGGTTCGGGCCAGCCGGCGAGGGGTATCTGCGGATGTCGCTCGTGGAGAACGAGGAGCGGCTGCGGCAAGCCGTTCGACAGATCAAAGGCTGCCTCCGCGAGGCTGACGCGGACTACGCGAAGGCGCCCGCGGCGTCTCCCTCTGCCGCGGCGCCGCCCTCGGCCACGGCGAGCTTGTAGCCGACGGCCGCTTTCTTTCCGACGCTCCGACGACGCGCTTGCGCGTCGTTTTTCTTTATTGGGGCGGCTATTGGAAATCGTGATGAAAAGCCTTGACGGCCGCGGTGAATAGTGTTATACAACTGTGGTCACTTGCGTTTTGCTGCGGTTGGTGAAATGCGGCTAAACCGCAAGCGATGGGGTTGGAGTCGGGGAAAATAGGGGTCCGACGGTTTTGGGGGGTTTGGCTCGCTAAGCCGCAAGCGTTGGGTTGGGCGGACATTTTGTCGGGAGGACCGAGGTCGTGTTTCTGCGGATTGAAAAAGGGTCTTCGGCGCCGATCTCGCGGCAGATTGGGCAGCAGATTGCGGCCCTGTGTGCAGCGGGGAGTCTCGCGGCGGGCGATCGCTTGCCGTCGGTGCGGGAGCTCGCCCGCGATCTGGGCGTCAACCAGAACACGATTCTGCGAGTCTACGAGCGGCTCTGCCGCGACGGCCTGCTCGAGATGCGGCAGGGCCAAGGGACATTCGTCTCGCTCGACGCGCGAGCGAACGCATCGCCCGGGCAGCGGAATCGGCTGCTCGAGGAGCTGCGGCACATTGCGCGGCAGTGCGTCGGCCTCGGCATGTTGGGGCAGGAGATTCACGAGCTGCTGTCGGCCGCGCTTGAAGAACTCGGGGCCGAAGCCCGCGCCGATTTCGCGGAAGCACAGCTCCCACAATCACTCATCGCGGAAGTACAGGCTGCGGATTCGCAGCTCGCAAGCGAGTTGCTCGCGGACAGACCACTCACGTAAAGGGGCGCCGCCATGAAAGAGCTGGCCATTGAATTCTCCGGCGTGCAGAAGGCGTATCGCCGGCATCA
>JANOIK010001303.1:0-1936 GCA_031407585.1 Planctomycetota bacterium
ACCGTCGCCTCCAGAGAAGCATCGCACCACGTGACGATGGACGCGTCGACGCTAATAACGACATTTAAACCGCGATCGAGCGCGTCACAAGCGCGGAGATCTTGTTCCGATCCAACTCGTTATGACGCTATCCAGTCAACGCGATGTCCAGCCCAGAGCCATCGAACGGGTCCCGGCATCGGCGGGTTTTTCTTTGATACGTCGTTCGAGAGCAGTCTGGTTCGAGGCAGTTTCCCGTCCACGGCCATCCGGGCGCTGTCGTTGGCGTTGTCGTTGTCGTGTCGTGCAACTCAACCCCGTCGCTCGTGCAATGAGGTCTTCTTCGGCATGTTTGTGGAGCTCGTATGGCTCTTCAACGTGCCGGTGCTGTACTGTGGTTACATGGAGTTCAAGTTGCGGATGGGTTGGGAAGATCCCCGATGGGCCGCCAACGCAAGTTCAGGCGGAGCATTTGCCGGGGCCGTAACGCAATGCCGTGGGGTGTGAATCGCGTCGTATCGATCACCGTGCGGAAGGTCGTATTTTTTGTCGAAACCTGAAAGGAGCATCGGCCATGTGCCACTCAACAGCTTATCGTCTCGGGGCCGCATTCGTCTTGCTAGGAGCGGTTCTCTCGGGATGCTCGGCCGAGCAAAAACCTGGCGACGCATCGCGGCCAGAACGGCGACAGGGTCGCCGCTCCGCGTATTGAACCTGTCCCCCGCCCCCTGTCTCCTGAATCCTAGCCTCCAACCTCCGACCCCTGACCTCTCACCAATCTCCCGCCGATGCCTCGCCGCTCCGACCTCCACCGCATTCTCCTCATTGGCTCCGGGCCAATCGTCATCGGTCAGGCGTGCGAGTTCGACTATTCCGGCACCCAGGCGTGCAAGGCGCTCCGCGAGGAAGGGTACGAGGTCGTGCTCATCAACTCGAACCCGGCAACGATCATGACCGATCCGTCGACGGCGGACCGCACGTACATCGAGCCGCTCACCTGGGAGATCGTCGAGAAAGTGATCGCCGCCGAGCGGCCCGACGCGCTGCTGCCGACCCTCGGCGGGCAGACGGCGCTCAACCTGGCGATGGAGCTGGAAAAACACGGCGTGTTGGCGAAGTACGGCGTCGAAATGATCGGCGCCAACGCCGACGTGATCGACAAGGCCGAGAGCCGAGAGCGGTTCAAGCAGGCGATGGAAAAAATTGGCCTCGCGACGTGCCGCGGCAAGACGGTGCAGACGATCGAGGACGCTCGCGCAGTGATCGAGGAGATCGGCCTGCCCGCCGTGGTGCGGCCGAGCTTCACGATGGGCGGCAGCGGCTCGGCGATCGCCTACAATCGGCACGAGTTCGACCAGCTGGTACTCCGCGGGCTCGCCATGTCGCCCACCACGCAGGTGCTCATTGAGGAGTCGATCATCGGTTGGAAAGAGTACGAAATGGAGCTGATGCGCGACGCCGACGACAACGTCGTCATCATCTGCTCGATCGAAAACTTCGACGCGATGGGCGTCCACACGGGCGATTCGATCACCGTGGCCCCGGCACAGTCGCTTTCGGACAAAGAGTATCAGCGGATGCGCGACGCGAGCCTGGCCGTGATCCGCGAGATCGGCGTCGAGACGGGCGGTTCGAACATCCAGTTCGCAATTGATCCGCAAGATGGCCGGATGATCGTCATCGAGATGAACCCGCGGGTGAGCCGGTCCAGCGCCCTAGCGTCGAAGGCGACAGGCTTCCCGATCGCGAAGATACCGCGAAGCTCGCCGTCGGCTACCGACTGCACGAGTTGCCCAACGACATCACCCGCGAGACGACGGCGTGCTTCGAGCCGTCGATCGACTACGTGGTGACGAAGGCGCCGCGGTTCGCGTTCGAGAAATTCCCCGACGCCGACGACACGCTCACCACGCAAATGAAGAGCGTCGGCGAAACGATGGCGATCGGCAGCACGTTC
>JANOIK010001333.1:0-4721 GCA_031407585.1 Planctomycetota bacterium
GCACACGTCGTTCATCGGCGCCATTCTGCTAACCGCCTATCTCGGCGGCGCCGTGGCGACGCACGTGCGCGTGGACGATCCGTTCTTCTTCCCGATCATCATCGGCGTACTCGTCTGGGTCGCCCTCGGGCTGCGCGACGGTCGCGTTTTCGCCAATGCGTTCACCCGCCCTGGACGGCCCGTCGAAGCCTAGGCGCCCTGCACTCGCACCCGGCCACGGCGTCCGGCGCTCAAGCTCCCGTGGACGGGCTTGCCGCCATCGCCTTCTCGATCGCCAGCAGATACTCGATGCTCTGCTGCGCAATCTCTGCCGGACTCGGCTCGTACTTGAACACCTCGAGCGACAGCCACCCCTGGTAGTTGATCTCCACGAGCGCCGGCATGATCTTGTCGTACGACACCTCGCCCATGCCGGGGCCCAGCAGGTTCGGGTCGTTCACGTGGAAGTGCACCAGCCAGTCGCGGCTGGCGTGAATGATCGACTCGAACGGCGCCGCCTCGCTCGACATCGCCTTCACGTCCAGCAGCAGCTTGCAGTGCGGCGAGTCGACCAGCTGCGCGAGCTGAATGCCGCTCTTCGCCGTCATCATGAAATCCGTCTCGCTCGGCCCGAGCGGCTCCAGCGCGATCGTCACGCCGTGATCCGCACACGCCGGCATCACCGCCCGCAACACCTCCGCCGCGTATTGCTCCGCGTCGTTGTAAGCCACGCCGGCGAGCAGCTTCCGCTGCTGCGGCGAGCCGAGCACCATCACCTTGCCGCCGAGATCGCCGCACAGCTCGACCAGCGCCTGCAGATACGCCGCCGTGTCGCTCCGCACGCCATCCTCCGGGCTCGTCAGATGAAACCCGGCCGTCTTGGCCAATAGCCAGTGCAGCCCGACCACCTCAAGCCCCGCATCGGCCGCCTGCTGCTTCACCTCGGCCCGCCGCGCAGCCGGAATCTCACGGGCGTCGAATTGATCCGTCGGCGGCAGCAGCGTAAACGGCGCGAATTCGACGCCCGTGTACCCCAGCGACCGCATCGTCGCAAAAGCATCCGCAAACGGCTGATCGCCGCACATCTCGTTACAAAAGGCGTATCGCATCGTTCATAAAGCCCGCGATGGTATCGCGGGTCCCCGTGTGATTCATCCACCCCCACAGTGTCGCAAATCGCGCCCCGCTTTGGTACCTTGCACACATCTTCTCCCCCTCCCTCGAAGGGAGGGGCTAGGGGAGGGATTCCCGACCGTCGCAAGAACTCAAGGACTGACGCGCCACAAACCACCGCAAATCCCTCCCCCGTCCCCTCCCCTCGAGGGAGGGGGATTCCGCCGCCCCCGCACGACGCACCGCGAGCCACGCACGATGCCGCTCTCACTCGGAAAAATCCACCAGGGCGATTGCCTGAAGCTCATGAGCCGCATCGACGCCGGCGCCGTCGACCTCGCGTTTGCCGACCCGCCGTTCAACATCGGCTACAAGTACGACAAGTATCACGACCGCCAGGACGATCAGGCCTATCTCGACTGGTGTCAGGCCTGGATCGGCGAGCTCGCCCGCATCCTCAAACCCACCGGCACGTTCTGGCTCGCCATCGGCGACGAATACGCCGCCGAGCTCAAATGGCTTGCCACGCGCACGCTCCGCGAGAAGTTCGACCAGTCGAACTTCATCATGCGATCCTGGGTCGTGTGGTACTACACCTTCGGCGTCAACTGCACGCGCAAGTTCAATCGCTCGCACGCCCACCTGTTTCAGTTCGTGAAGGACGAAAAGCAGTTCACGTTCAACGCCGAAGACCCGGCGGTCCGCGTCCCCTCGGCCCGCGCGCTGGTCTACGGCGACAGCCGAGCGAACCCCACCGGCCGCCTGCCCGACGACACCTGGGTTCTCCGCCCGCAGGACGCGCCCGAGGCGTTTCAGGCGATGGACGACACCTGGTACTACTCGCGCGTCGCCGGCACGTTCAAGGAACGCCAAGGCTTCCACGGCTGCCAAATGCCCGAACAACTCCTCGGCCGCATCATCCGCGTGAGCTCGAACGAAGGCGACGTCGTGTTCGACCCCTTCACCGGCAGCGGCACGACGCTCGCGGTCGCGAAGAAACTCGGCCGGCAGTTCCTCGGCGCGGAGTTGAGCGAAGACTACGCCAAGTACGCGACCGAGCGACTCAAGCTCATCAAACCCGGCGCCCCGCTCGACGGCCCTGCCGACCCGGCGTCGAGCTCGCCGAACACAGCGAGCGGCGTCACCCTCGAAGCGCGCAACCGCCGCAAAGCCGCCGCCACGCGCCGTCCAAAATCCCCCATTTAGCCCCGGCGAGTCGCCGGGGCCAATCGGACTGGGTGCCATGCCCACGTCCGCGTGGGCATGCTGCGGCACGCCAATCTCCGGCCGCCGTTTCGCCGCCGTTTGCCGCGATTAATTGTCTTCCCCGCTGCACGCCCTCATACTGGTGACGATGGCCACCATCATCTCCAGCCCCATGGACCTCCAAGACGATCGCACCGAAGCGATCGATGACCGCACCCGCGACCTCCGCTCCGGGCTGGTGTCGCTGATCGTCCACTTCTCCGGCATGATCCTGCTCGGGCTCGTCGTTTCCGCCGCTCCCGTGTCGAAGCTCGTCGAGCTCTCGATTGACGTGCAAGGCGACAACGAACCCGATGGCGGCGGCCCCGACGAGCTTCCCGAAGCGGACGCCGCCCCGGTCGACGCTGTCCCCTTCGACGCCGCGACGCTCGCCGACGCCCCGCTCGCGGATGCAGCAACTCTCGCGAACGTCGCCTCTGAATTTACCGACTCGCCAACGACTCTCGACGTCCCCCTCCCGCTCGAATCTTCCCCAAGTGCAATCGGCGCCCACTTCACCTCGCTCGACGACGGCGTCCTCAGCAGCTTCGCCAGCGGCCTCGGCTCCGGCGGCGGCTCGGGCGGAGGCCACGGACTCGCCCTCGGCGACGGCGAAGGCTTCGGCCACCGCTCCTCCACCAGCATCTTCGGCCTGTCCGACGAAGGCGGCCGCATCGTCTACGTGTTCGATCGCTCTGACAGCATGAACCGCACGTTCGTGATGCCCGACGATTCCCAGGGCGTGGTCATCACCCCGCTCGAAGCCGCCAAGGCCGAGCTCCTCCGCAGCCTCGGCGACCTGGCCCTCGGCACAGAGTTCAGCATCATCTTCTACAACGCCTGGCCCGAGCCGTTCCCCGACCCCGAGGCCAACGAGGGCATCTCCACGGCCACGACCGCAACGCTCGCCCTCGCCCAGGCGTACGTCTACGCCATGGTCGCCTACCAGGACACGCATCACCTGCCTGCTCTCTCAGCGTCGCTCGAGCTCGAGCCCGACGTGATCTTCCTGCTCACCGACGCCGAGGCGAAGGACGATCCCTCGCCCCGCGACGTGAATGTGCTCGCCCGCATGTTCAAGAAGGCGGGCACGCGAGTGAACATCATCCACTTCTGCTTCGAACCGCGCGGGGCCACCACGCTGAGAGAACTCGCCAGCAAAACCGGCGGCAAGTTCAAGTCGGTCACCTTCCGCAGCCTGTTCGACGCGAGCTGGCGCAACGCCGCCGGAAACTGGTAAACGAGCCGGCCCTCTCTCCCCCTGGGTGCCATGCCCTCGTCCGCGTGGGCATGTTGAACCACGAAAACCACCCGCCACTCAGAATGACTCGCGTCCTCCCCTTCTGCATGCCAGCCCTTTAACAAGCAAGCTGCTTCCCCATAACAAGTTACGGCGTTTTACGTCGATTCATTTTTAATGGGAGCGCTCCTATTAAAATAATTGGGCAATAATTTTAATTGCGGACATCTAGGGGGGATTATTAACCCGCCGAAAGTCGGGCTGGGCCGGGGCGCCATGATACGCTGTTAACCTTTCGAGGTACCTATTTCACCGCGGATTGCGCGGATTTCACGGATGAAAGGCGGGGATTCATGGATTCTGCTTCATTCCTATCCGCGAACCGTGTAATCCGCGGTTGATCTGAAAACTCCCAAGATTAACGGCGTAGGGCGCCATGCCCACGCCCGCATGGGCATGGGAAGTGCGAGAAACACACGCTAACAAAGAAGAGGCGTTCCGACCGCTCCGCGAACGCCAACGGCGCTCAAGCCACTAGCGCCGACGGCGAAACAGACCCTGCCCAACCAACCCGACAACCGCCATCAGCGTCCCCGCGCCCGGCTCAGGAACTTCAACCGTCGATGCAACACTGATCGGCGTCCCGCCGAAGTTGCTCTCCCACGACCTGTAATCGCGCTGCGTGTACCTCGTGCCGAGGCCGCGTTGCAACACGAGGACGTCATCGCCATTCACGGCGCCGTCGCGGTTAAAATCACCCGGAGTATTGGTGGAGACCAGCACGAGCGTCGAAACGCTGAAGGCGGGCATCGTGTACTGGAAGGCGTTCAGGTTGCTAAGCACGATATCCGCCGCCGCTTGGGGGTTCGTACTAGCGCTGGTGAGCTGGTAAACCTTGGCCAGATCAAAAATGCGATCATGTTCGATCGAAATCCCGGTGGTGACCGAGCTGCCGGTGCGATTGATCGCGACAATCACCATCCGGCTCGGGTCTGTGGAATCGATGCTCGCATAGACGGCTGACTGGGCGATATTCGACGTGCTGGCCTTGAACGACGTGTCGCCGAAATCACCGCCGGCGCGATCGTAATTGAGAAACATCTTGAACGCGCCGTCGATGTAGCTGCCGCCTCCCCAGACATTC
>JANOIK010000050.1:0-4125 GCA_031407585.1 Planctomycetota bacterium
ACGATTCTTCCGGCCCCCTCCCCTCGGCGGGAGCAACGAGCACGGTCGCCAGTGGCGACCGAGCGCAGGCGGTAGTCCGTGCGAAGCACCGGGCTGGGGAGGGGGGAAGCGTGACGTACACGCGTCCGATTCCTATGGAAAACCCCCAAGCCCCGCCGCGCTCCGCTCCGCAGACTCCGCGTCGCGGCTAAACAAACCATTGAACCTTCCGACCTAGCGCCTAACCCCTAGCGCCTAACCCCTTCCCCAATGCCCGACTTCCTCCCCCACGCCGCGAGCGCCATCCTCACGATCGTCCCCGAGGCGATCCTGCTGGCGACGGTCTGCCTGATGCTGCTGCTCGGGCCGTTCCTCGTCGACGACGAAGGCCGGGCCGACGCCGGCGTGGGTCGCCGCTGGACGATCCTCTCGCTCATCACGCTCGCGATCGCCGGCTGGGTGACCTTCAAAATGTACGGCCGCGACATCCCCCCCGGCGGCTACTTCGAGGCCGACGGACTTGCGTTCTTCGTCCGCACGCTCATGCTCGGCCTCGGCGCCGTGCTGGTGGTCATGCTCACGCGCCAGATCGACGACGGCATGAGCGCCGAAGCCCACGCCTGCCTGCTCGCGATTCTCGCCGGCACGAACCTCGTCGCGCTCGCCACCGATCTCATCGGCCTGTTCCTCGCACTCGAGCTGGTGAGCATCCCCACCTACATCTTCCTCTACCTGCCCCGCCGCGACGCGCAGATGCAGGAGGCCGCGCTCAAGTATTTTCTGCTCAGCGTGTTCTCGAGCGCTTTCGTCCTGTTCGGCATGAGCTGGCTGTTTGGCGCCACCGGCACGACGCAGCTCGACCAGATCGCGGCGCAAGTTACGGCTTCGGTGGCAACGGTCGCCGAGCCAGCGCCCGTCTCCCCGGAGGAAGCCGCCGCGGAGCAGGACGCCACCGGCGGCGTCGCCTCGGCCGGCGTTCCTACGGACGCAGCCGCCGCGTCCGCCGCCAACGCGCGCCCGCGCATGATGCTCGTGGGCCTCGCGATCCTCATCGCCGGCCTCAGCTTCCGGCTCGCCGCCGTGCCGTTCCACTTCTACGCCCCCGACGTGTTCCAGGGCGTGAACACCACAAGTGCCGCGATGCTCTCGTTCATCCCCAAGATCGCCGGCTTCGCCGCGCTCACGCGCGTGCTTCCCGCCGGCGCCCACTGGCTCGCCGCGAGCCTGGCGGACGTGCCCGTCCAAAACCTGCTCGCGGTGCTCGCCATCGTCACCATGACGCTCGGCAACCTGCTCGCCCTGCGCCAGCAGAACCTCTACCGCCTGCTCGCCTACTCCAGCATCTCTCACTCCGGCTACATGCTGGTTGGCCTCGCGATGGGCCAAAGCGGGGGCACGATCGGCGGCGTCACCGCCCTCTGGTTTTATCTCGCCACCTACGCCCTGGTGAGCGTCGGCGCCTTCGCGCTCGTCGCCGCCGCGAGCGCCGAACGCCCCATCACCACCGACGCCGACCTCGCTGGCCTCAGCCGCGCGCACCCCGCCATCGCCGTGCTGCTGGCCATCTCGCTGTTCAGCCTCACCGGCCTGCCGCCCACCGCGGGCTTCTGGGGCAAGCTGAACCTGATCCAGGCAAGCTGGTCGAGCGCGTCCCCCTGGGGCGTCTGGCTCGCCGCTTCAATCGCAGCCAACGCCGCCGTCGCCGCTTGGTATTACCTGCGCCTCATCGCGGCGATGTATCGAGATGGCGGAGACTCAAGACCGGCCGCCCCCATCGCCTGGGCCCCCGCCGCCGCCGGCGCCGTCTGCGTGCTCGGCACGTTGCTCCTCTTCGCCGCCCCCCAACGCCTCCTCGACCTCGCCGCGCTCGTCTCGCCGTAGACCAAGCCGGCAGCTTCGTCCCTCGCTTCACCTCCCGACTCCCGGTTCGGCCGGCATTGCTACACGAAGACCAACTTAACGCCGCTGTCCTGCGCGTCGCCGCCCGCGCCGTGCACCTCGATGATCTCGACCAGCCAGTCGAACACCGTGGGGCCGACGCCCTGCCGGGCCTGCTCCAACTCCTCGCCCACCGCCTGCCGATTGGCCGGGTGGCAGCGCCTCAGGCGGCGCTCCAACTGGCGCACGGTCTCGGGATACCCCAGCCGCTCGCGCGACGCGTCCGAGTTGACCCACCGCAGCACGAACCCGCCATCGGGCGTGCCGAATCCGCCGCTGAGGATGTCGTGGAAGGCGTCGAGGTTGTTCCCCCAGCTCGCGTCGGGGATCAGCACCCGGCTAACCACGTCGTAAAATTCCGCGAGCGTGGCAAAGTCGTGGCCGTCGATCTCGAACACCGCTTTCGCCGCCGGATTGCGCTCCACGCGGTCAGGCTGCGGTTCGCTCGTCGGATGGGTTGCAAGTTGCCAATTCTCGATCTCCGCAGGAGACAAATCCCGGATTCGGAAGCCGCGAAGATCTCTGCGTTCATCGAGGAAGAATAGGATCCGGCCGCACGCAATCGTTTTCAGCGGCGCTGGTTCCGCCTCGCCAAACAGGAGCGTCAGCTCGCGATCGACCACCGCCCCGACGATGTCTTGATCGACGTCGATTTTCCATTGCGCGTCGCTCCACTGCGCCAGCGATGTTCTCGGAACGCCCGTCGCGCCGCCCGGTTCGCAGTTCGCGGCGATCGCGTCTTGAAATCTATCGAGGCAGACCAAAACAATCGTGCAGATCGCCCCCGACGTCGGATTCACGCCAATTTCCAGCAGGGAGCGGTGGAAGTCCCCGGTGCGCCAGTACTTGGGCGCCCAGGAAATCGGGCCCTCGTAGCCGTCGAAGCGGACGTCCAACGGAACAGATCCGTCGCAGACGACCTCCACGGAAACCGGCGGGCCAATGTCATCGATTCGCATGGCTGGGACTTTCTAGCTCGCGCCTGCTTCGCAGCGGCAGCCTGCGGGTCACTCATTCTTCACGAACAAACGCCCAATACTCGTTAGAGTCCTGATCTTTGCGTAGGTAGTGCCGCCCGCACGTGTCGCAGACGATAACGCTGACCGCCTTCTCTTCAAGCATGCTGACTGCCTGCTGGTATTCATTGCCGTCCATCAATTCCAAGATCGCATTAAAATCGTCACCGTCGATGAGGAACTTTTCTTGCGGACACGGGACCGGGGACAGATTGATAACGTGCTCACATCGGCAGAGGAATTTCGGCATGGCGGCACTCGGTTAAATTCGATCCTCGTTCTCATCTGCCGATAGATCAGAGCGAGTCTCGTAGAGACTGTCCACCAATTCCTCAAGGTCTCGAGGAAAAGCGACCACGACCTCCCGCAGCCCATCTTCCTCCCATTCGCGAACCCAATCTCCTAATACGTCCAGATAGATTTTCAACTGTAAGCGTCCGATGCGCGGCAGCGCCTTGTGGACGACGACGACGCGGCGATTCTCAATCCACTCCAAGTCGCGCAGGCATTCATCCATCGCATTCCAGTTGAAGCCGAAATACCCCGGGAATTCCAGCAAGTTGGCATACGCCTCCAAGAGCTGGTCGACGTCCGCTATGTCTTCAGGCAACTCGGCGACGAGGTCGTCCGAATCGACGGAGAAAACGACGTCGCCGAAGTGGAACGGGCTGCTGCTCATGATGGCATCGACTCGATTACGAAAGAGGGGCTCTGTCTACCGCCAAGTCACCTGAGATCGACGTCGACGCTTCCGGTCGTCAGCGAATCGGACGATCGACCCCAGAAAAGCTGACCTTCGATGGTGTAGTTGAGGCACCACTCACAACCGCGCGGAATCACGTAGCTGTGTTGCCCGCTGCCAAAGAGCCGCGGGAAGCACTCTAGAAACACGGACCGAGTCATTTCCAGGACGAGATCGCTGTCGTCGCCGATCCAAAGCAGGGCGTCCTCCTCACGAGTTCCAGAGTGGGACAGCCAAAGCTCGACAAGGGTTCGGGCGCCTTCCAAATGCGCCTGCTCGTCGGCCGCTCGAATTGCAACGCGATCCTGCGAATCCAGCAAATCGACCATCTCATGCGGCTGAACGCCGCGCCAATCGATTCGATTGAAGCCGATGGGAAAGAGAGACTCGAGCAAATCGAAATACTTCTGATTGCCCCGCGAAACGTTGATCGCGCCCGCGGAAATCCAA
>JANOIK010000059.1:0-2560 GCA_031407585.1 Planctomycetota bacterium
CCTTGCTCAGGTCTTCGCGAACCGAGCTGCGGGCGTGGCTCGATTCACTCAGGCAGCCGTGGCGAGAAGACGCGACAAACGCCGATCCGCGCTTCGCCCGCAACCGCATCCGCAACGAGCTGCTGCCGCTCGTGCGCGAGCACTTCAACGCCGAAGTCGACGCGGCGCTCGTTCGCACCGCGGAGCAGGCGAGCGATGCGCAGCAGCTCATCGAATCGCTCGCCGAGCGTCTGCTGGCAGCGTGCGGCGTGAGCGCAACGGCGAGCGGCGTCTCGTTGAGCGTCGCTCCGCTTGCCAGCGAGCCGCCCCTACTAGTCGTCGAGGCGTTGCGTCTCGCCTGGCGTTCCGCGGAGTGGCCCGAACAAGCGATGACACACCGCTGGTGGCGTGACCTCGCTGCACTCACCCAAGGCGCCAGCGACGCCCGCACGTTGAACCTCCCCGGCGACGTGCTGGCCCGTCGCGATGGATCGCGCCTGGTGCTAGCACGCGAGCGCGACCTCGCGTTGACCCCGTTTGACGCGGGCAAGTAGTATCCGCCGCCCCCGTAGGCGCACCGCGGAGCCGTGTGCGCCCGTTTGAAACGCAAGGATGCGTGACCTATCGTTGCTCGACTCGTCAACGCGTGCTGGTACGTGTTCAAAGTCGCCTTCGCCCTCGTCCTCATCGGCGGCGTTGGGACCGGCGTGTACATGTACGTGCGCATGGACGACGAGATCCGCCGCCACGTCGAGGGCTTTCTTCAGGAACGCTACCCCGAGCTGACCGTCAGCGTGGGCGGCGCCCGGCTGGTCGAGGGCAAGGGCATCGCGGTGTACGACGTGACGTTCGTCGACCCCAGCGCCCCGCCGGGCAGCGACCAACTGTTGGCGATCGAAGAGCTGATGCTGCTGTGCGACGTCGAGCTCACGACGCTCGTGCAGGGACCGCCCGAGGTGCGGCGCGTCGAGGTGAATCACCCGCGCGTCGCGGCGCACCGCAACCGCGCGGGGCATTGGAACCTCGCGGCGCTCATCCCCGCGCAGCCTGCGGGCATGAAGCCGCCGCAGGTGGTCATCCGCAGCGGCGCGCTGTCGATCAGCGACGAGCTCGCGGGGCAGTCGCAGTCCGTCGCGCTGAGCGACATCCATGTAAATCTCACGCCGGTGGAAGAGGGCGCGCCTGGAGCGCTCACTGGCTTTCAGCTCGATGGCACGCTCGGCGGCGTGCAGGCGAAGCGCATCGAGGTCCATGCCAAGGCGACCGCGCCGAGGTGGCAGGGTTCGGGCTGGATCGAGGTCGAGCAATTTCAAGTCGGCGAGCCGTTGGTCGCATGGGTGCGATCGGTGCTGCCGCCGTCGCTGCACTCGATGCGCGTCAGCGGCGTCGTGGGCGGCCGGGTTGACCTCTCGTGGGATCACTTGCGAGCGATTCCCGCGGTCGCCGGCTCGCTGACGCTTGCCGATGGACGCGTTGAGGATCCGCGCCTGCCCGCGCCGCTCACCGAGCTGGCCGGCACGCTCGTCATCGATGGCGACAAGCAGTCGGTGCAGGAGCTGCACGGCCGCTGCGGCGTCGCGACGGTTGCCGCGTCGGTCAATCGCACGGGCTGGGGGTTGCGATCTCCGATCGCACTCTACGCTCGGGCGGACAATGTAGCGCTCGACAACCCGCTGTACCGGTCGCTCGCGCGGGCTCACGCCGAAGGGCTGGCCGTGGCCGGCGTGCTGCGGGAGCAGTGGGACAAGTTCCGCCCCGCGGGCGTTGTCGACGCCACGCTGCAGGCCCGGTTCGATGGCGAGAAGTGGATCCCCGAAGCGGCGCTCAGCGGGCGCGGGCTGTCGTTCGAGTCGGAGAAATTTCCGTACCGCCTCACCGACGGGTCGGGCACGATACGCTGCCTGGCGGCCACCGCAGAAACGCCAAACTCACCGGCGCTGCCGAAGCGGGTCGAGATCGACATCATCGGCCACAGCCGGCAGACGCCGCTGCACATCGAGGGGCAGGTCTATGATCCCAAGCCCGAGGCGGCGGGTTGGGTGCGCATCACGGGCGAGAATCTCGAGATCGATCAGGGGATGCTGAGCGCGATCCCCAACGCGCAATGCCGCGCGGTGATCGGCCAGCTCCACCCCGCGGGGCGATTCAACGTGGCGTGGCAGTTGGAGCGGCCCGCGCCGGGCGCCGAGCCGCGCACCGGATTGCAACTCGATCTCACCGACGTGCGGATCAACTACGAGAAGTTTC
The DNA here is from genome assembly GCA_031407585.1 of Planctomycetota bacterium. Lineage (GTDB taxonomy): Bacteria > Planctomycetota > Planctomycetia > Pirellulales > Lacipirellulaceae > Lacipirellula. The sequence goes on from JANOIK010000059.1 coordinate 2,227, forward strand.
CGTACCCGCTGCGCAACATTCGCGGGCGCATCAGCGCGCAGGGGAACCAGTGGACGTTCGGCGAACTGGTGTCAGGCGGTCGCCGCACGATTCGCGGTGGCGGCCACCTGCTGCCGATGACTGCCGGCGGCGTCGAGCTTTCGCTGTGGTTCAAAGGCGAGCAGGTGCCGCTCGACGCCGAGCTTTACGACGCACTGGCGCCGACGAGCGACGGCGGCGCGCACACGGCGTCGACGGCGCCCAGTGGCGTGCAGCGCGCGTGGACCGAGCTCAACCCGCGCGGCCAGATCGATCTCGACGTCACGGTGCTTTACCACACCGGCGAAACCAAGCC
>JANOIK010000117.1:0-4207 GCA_031407585.1 Planctomycetota bacterium
AATGCCGCAGCTGAGGCTGAATTGCAGAACGACGAACTCACTTACGAAGCGTTCGCAGTGGACGTCGTTCTCTACGATGAGCAGGACGTTTGGGGCACGTACTTTGGGCCGAACTTTTACTCACAACGTCCCGATGGTACGCGTTTAGACGTTCCTCCACTTCATGGGATTGGTCTTCCAGCGATCCAGTATTGGACTCGCCGGATGAATGAGGCCACTCACCCCTTGATAAAGGCGCGGTACGCGGACTTGGTCTGGGATCTGTCGACCACCGTCGCAAATCAACGGCCGCCGATACAGGCCGCCCAAATTGCGATTGAATCTTACGTTGAGGCCGTCGTCTCCGGACGGTGCGAAATGCATGACGGTTTTGGCGACTATATGCGGCGGCCAATCATGCTCGCCGCTTCAGTAAACGATGCCCCACGCCTTGAGAATGCCATCAACCGCTTCTTGGCCTATGCCGCAGCCCCTGCTGAAGCCGAAGAGGGCGAGTATCGCGAGAGAGAACTCTTCGGGCATCTTTCCGAGCTACTTCGGAATGGCCGTGCCGACCAACCTCTTCAAGCTCTGGCGGCGTCGCTTCGAGCACGCTTCGACGCGCTAGCCGCCACTGAGCCTGACCACTTTACGCTCCAAAACATCGCATTCCCACTCGCCGAGTATTACCGCAGCACAAACCAGATGGCCGAAGCCCAGACCGTGCTGCGAGAGTACGGTGCCGCCGTCTATCGAATGGCAGACCAGGCTATGGCCCTGCTGGGAATTGGTTGGCTGAGAATCCTTCATGAGTGGTACGTTCGCTTCCAGATGAACGAAGACGCCGCAGCGGTGCTAGTTCGCATCGAGCAACGGCAACCGGAGGTTCCTGCAAACTTGGTTCGCGTCCAGTTCCCCATTCAAATCGACGCCAACGAGTTTGAAGACTTTCTCGGCACCGTCGTCACCGAGAACCTTGGAGAAAGCCTTCAACGATTTTCCATTGCCTTTCTTCCAAACCTCCAAGAGCAACGCGAAGGGATGCAAGAACTGGCTGCCGAACACCCGCTTGTTGCCGCGATCGGCGGAGTGTTGGTTGCCCATGACGGGAGGGAAATTGCCAGGCTCGACGATGACGCCGCTCGCCTTATGCACCACATGTCGCGAGGAATGGGAGTCGTCGCTCCTCATCTTGCACTAACCGTTCAACGCATTCGAGAACGCTTTGCGTTGGAGACCCAAGCCCTCTTCGAGTACTGCGTACAGTCCGCAATATGGCCTGAGAATCGTCACGGAGTACTCCGTCGCGGAATCGAGGCCTACCTCGCCGGTGATCATGTCGTCACCGTTCACTTGCTCGTGACGGAGCTTGAGAATGTCGTTCGCAATATTGCTAGGACTCTTCGAGTGCCGCTCATTAGGCCCAACCGATTTGGCGGCATGGATCTGAAAATGTTTGGCGAACTCCTGGCCACGGAAGAAGTAGAGAACTGCCTAACCGCCGACGTCGCGACCTACATGGAAGCGGTTCTGACCGATCAACGCGGCTGGAATCTTCGAAATACTACCTGCCACGGAATTCGACCTTACGAGGACTTCAACGCGGGGGCAGCGGACCGCGTCATGCACATTGTCCTGCTTCTGAGCTTGCTTAGACCAGTGCTTGCTGAGCAGCCCGAGCGTCAGGGCGACGACCACGCCGCTGCATGAAGCTACGCAACCAACTGGGTGCCATGCCATGAATGACCTTACTGGACCGTTTCTCGAATTCGTGCATGCTCAACTTGAGATCTTGGATGCGAGCCTCACTGCTGCAAATCAACCCGTACATAACCGACCGTGGTTTGCCGCCATGCAGTTTGTGCAAGAATGCATGGTCAGCATCGGCGACGAACCAATTGGGGATGATTATCTCGAACAAGATTGGTTTGGCGACGTTCTCCTGGCCACAACGCGCTGGTATCGAAGTCGTTACGGCAGCGATTTACTGGAATCGCCGCGCGAAAACATTCTGGGCGTCGTGGCTGCGTTTGGCATGCCATTGAAATTGGCAATTCCGCGCGTCTCGCAGTTCGACACCGACAAAGTCGCGGTGAAGCGGCTCGTCTTTGCCGATGGAGTTCTTGACGAAGAGGACTCGATGACCTGGACCAGTCCTCGGCCCAACCTCGATGGCTTGAAAGGAGGTGTTGCGCAGCAATTGCGGGACGACGTACTACGAACCTCAACTTCCCTTCGTCAGATCCACCGGCGACTACTCTTTGCAGATATCACGACTACTGAGGGTCGAGAACTCGCATCGTCAATTGAAGGCCATCTCGAAAAGGCAGCTGCGGATATACACTCGGCGCGCTACAGCGCGGCGATTTGGGAAGTTCATCTTTGTGTAGAAAAGACGATTAAAGTATTTCTCCAACAGCGCAAAGGCAGTTTTCCGCACTCACATGATCTCGCTGTGCTAGTCGCCGAGGCGGAGACTGCCGGTTTGCCTTCGTGCGCTCACTTGAACCTGCGAGCCATGCCTCCACATGGCGACGCAATTCGCCATCGCTACGCGGAACTTCCGGCGCCGTCATTCGAGAGCATGATGGGGATCTACGACGCTGCGCTCCGTGTAACCGCCCATGTCGCTAAAGATCTCAAGCCAGGTGAGTTTACGTCGTCGCTAACAGATCTGCACATCAGAGCGCTGCCCTGGCACCCAAAGTGGAAGGAAGCCAGAGCCGTAGACGAAAGCGCCTAATCGCGCGGATCTGGGAGGTGTGGTTCGCATGCCCGCGAAGTGCGGGCGTGGCCGAGACGGCGCCGGCGGACGTTCACGCGGCGATTGATTGTTCGAGCGACAGGTTGGTCGTCGGGGGTCAGTTTCCGACCCGCCCGCGCGTCATTGGATTCTCGCTAGCCTCCGACAGGTTGACGGAGAGTGGATAAATCGACGACGTTGCGATTCGCGTGCCGCAGGTCGTCGCGGAGCAAGTCGTCGCTCAGCATGCTGAGGCCGCGGAGTGATGCGGCCTCGGTGGGTCGCCGAGTGATGGGGCGTCGAAACGTGGCCGACGGCGATGTTAGAGTCGAGCGCCCCAGCGTGAACGCTGGGGCTATTACCCGCGTTGCGGGGGAAGGGTCGCGGCGACCCTGAATTGGAGTGCGGTAGCGCGAGTTTGCAGGGTCGTCTGCGACCCTTTGTCGCGCAGCGATATTAGACTCGGCATTTATGCCGGGGTTCCGCGCGGCGCGTTCGGTCGGCCGAGGTAGCGGACGCCATCAAACGGCGCGCTGGAGAGGCCGAATCGATCCGCGGGAGTTTTCGGCCTCGGCAGTCGGTCATTCAATGGTGCATCGTGCGCTCGGCCGACGGCGACGCTCAGATCGAGCGCCCCAGCGTGAACGCTGGGGCTATTACCCGCGCTGCGGGGGAAGGGTCGCGACGACCCTGATTCGGATGGCGGCGGCGCGAGTTCGCAGGGGAAGTCGTCCGTAGGCGGCATGTTCGGCGAGGTTCGCATGCCCATGCGGCGTCGGCTTGGCGCCCGGCCCCATGTACGGGAGTTGGTTCAGTTTGAACTCCAGGGGTCGCGACGATCAATAGCCGTAGGTGTTGGGGCTGCTCAATATCTGGTCTGCGATCGATTCTGCATTGCTCTGTGTTGCGAATGTCTTTAGCAACAGTCGAACCATCTCCTCGCGGTCGCGTCTGCGGGCCGCTGCGTCGAACCCATCAATAAGTCCAGCCGTAAACAGCCGTTCGTTGGTAGTCATGCCCAGGTATGGGTTGTCCCGTTGCTCAAACTGCTCGTAATCTTCCATCCCCTAAACCTATCAGACGCCGCCGATTCACGTTGGGGCGACGGTTTAATCACCCACAACGATGACTTGATACAGTATCTTCTGGTGCGTGCCACTGGCAGGACGCCAGTGGCACACGGAGCCCGGCGGCTGGCGGGGGCTAAGGTGTTTGAGGTGGAGGGCGGGCGGTGCGTTTGGGTCGCGCGTGCGTCGGCGTGGCCGCGGAGTGACGCGGCCTCGGTTGGGCGCCGGGTGATGGGGCGCCGAAACTCGGCCGGTTTTGTTGGGGGCTCGTTAACCCAGGGCTTGCGCCCGTGGGCTATTGAATGCCGCTCCGTTGGAGCTGAGATGGGTAACGCCGGCGTAGTTCGCGTGTGCCACTGGCGTGGGCATGGCACATGGCACCCTCGGGGGTGGCACGCCCGAAGGTCCGCCGCCGGGC
>JANOIK010000177.1:0-10939 GCA_031407585.1 Planctomycetota bacterium
CGCGCTGCCCAACGGCTCTCCGCCCAGTTCGAGGCCCGCACGGTCGCCAAGTCCTACTGGGCGTTCGTCGAAGGCGTCGTCTCGCCCGACGAAGGCACGTGGACCGACTACCTGCACAAACGCCACGGCATGGCCCAGACCGAGATCGTCGCGGCCGATCACCCCGCCGCGAAGCACGCGGTGCTGCACTACCGCGTGCGTTGGCAGAGTGACCGCGGCACGTGGCTCGAGATCGAGCTGGAAACCGGCCGCACGCACCAGATCCGCGTGCAGGCCGGCTCGCGCGGCCACGCGGTGATCGGCGACGCCCAGTACGGCAGCACGCAATCCTTCGGTGACGTGGGGCTCGGAGAGCGCGAACGCCCCATCGCCCTGCACGCCCGCCAACTCGCGTTCCGCCACCCCATGACGCCCGACCAGGTCAGCGTGGTCGCCCCGCTCACCGCCGATTGGAACGCCCTCGGCCTGCCACTCGAACTTCAAACTTAATCGCCCCACGCCAGCCAGTTGTAAATCCACGGCTGCGTCCACGGATTCCACGTCGGGTAACTCGCCGAGAGAACAGAGAACGCGAGCAATAAGAGTGCGAACGCCATCCCCGCACGGGAGCGCGCCGCCCGATCGGCCGCTGGCAGCATCATCAGCAGCCACAACGGCGCCTGCCAGAACAGCCACCGAAACCCCGAGGTCATCCCGCCATAGTTGCGATCCACCTGCGGTCGCAGCGCGATGAAGAACAAAACGCACACGACCGTCACGAGTGCAACGCCAAACGCCGTCTGTTTCAACCGCGCGTCCGATCCGCGCAGCCACAGCCACGCGCCCCAGACGCTCAACAGCCACACGGGAGTCAGCGAGAACACGCCATGATGCCCGATCAACACATGCACCGCGTAGGTGAGCTTGCTCGGCTCGCCCCGATCGAGCCCCTGCGGGTCGCGCCAGTAGCTCGCCCGTTCGCGGCCGCCGATGGTGTACGAGTAGTCGTACCAGTTGTCCCCGGCGACCGTCTCGCTGCGATGCATGTACGGCGGCCGCCAGCTCGCATGGGCGGCGTAGTTGGTTGCGAAAAACGCTGCGACGATTGCCGCCGACGCAAGGAAGAATCCCAGCAGCCAGGCCCGTCGATCCGCGGCCAAGAGCGCCGCCGACAGCAACGCAAGCAGCGAAAGGGCCGGCAAATCGTCGGCCGCCGCGAACGCCGCGAAGCCTCCGCAGAGGGCAAACCAGCGCACGCGCCGTTCGCCGTCAAACCAGATTCGCAGAAAGGCGTCCAGCGAGATCGCCGTGCTCACCGCCGCGACGACGTGGTTATTCAGCACCACGGCAAACGGCGACAGCAGCGTCCCCATTGCCGCCGCCGCGACCACGAAGATGCGTCCCCAATCGGTCGTCCCAAATCGCTCCGCCCAGCGCGCGACCAGGCCGAACATGAGCAGCAGCGGCAGCACGTTGACCAGCAGCAGCATCGTGCGGCCGACTTCGTACGGATTCTCCGCGAGCGTCCACCCCGTCGCCTTCTGCACGACCCAGTAAAGCCCCGCGAGCACCACGCTCAAGAGCGGCGGCTTGCTCGAGTACAGATGCAGCTCGCCGTCGCGCCCGCGGTGCTGCACCATGTCGATCGTGTTCCACACGTTCGCATCGACCACCTCGTCGATCTCGAACGTGCCGTGATCAACCAGCGAGCGAATCGTCAGCCACCGGCTGCGATCGTTGGCGCTCAGAAACGGTCGCTGCCGGCGCTCTTCGGCCTCGATCTGCGGGCGGATCTCGGCAACCAAGGTGGCGATTTCCATGTCGCCGGCGCCGTTGTTTCGCGCGGCAGCTTCGAGCGCCGCAATCCGCCGCCCGACGATGTGCTGTTCCAACTCCATCCGGCTCACAGAGTTCACCGCCAGCAGCCGGCCTGCCATGTTCCCGGCGGCCAGCGAGATCAGCAAGGCATACACGCCCCATCGCAGCCGGCGCGTCGCGTCGTCTGCGGGCGTCATGGGGCTTCCTGCGGTCGTGAAGCCGGCGCGCCGTGTGGTTTGGGCACGATCGTCTCAACGGGCGCCGTGTACTGGGCGATTGAAAACTCATCCCGATCGCGCGACACGAGCGACGCGATCATTTCCGCTACGAGCCCCATCGCCACAAGATTGGTCCCAAACAGCACGAGCACCGCGGAGTACAAGAGCGCCGGTCGATTGTGGATATGGATAGCCTCCGCGGCCTCCTGCCACGGCATGCGCGACCAGCACCACGCCGTGGCGAGATACGCCATGCCGAGCAGCCCGATCGTCAGCGCCGACAAGCCAATGGTTCCCAGCCAGTGCTGCGGCCGATGCCCGTATCGAGTGATGAATTTCACCGTGAGCAAATCGAGCAGCCCCTTGGGGATCCGCGTCCACCCGTACTTCGACCGCCCGTGCGTCCGCGGCCGATGCTCCACGGCCGCCTCGCCCACGCGAAACCCGCGCGCCGCGGCCAGCACGGGCACGAACCGATGGAGCTCGCCGTAGAGACGCACCTCATGAATCACATCGCGCCGAAACGCCTTGAGCCCGCAGTTGTGGTCGTGCAGCTTCACGCCGGTGAGCCACCCCACGAGCAAATTAAACCCCTTCGACGGCCAACGCTTGTGCCACGGATCGCGACGGTTCACTTTCCAACCGCTCACCACCTCAAGCCCCTCGTCGAGCTTCGCCAGCAGCTTGGGAATCTCCGCGGGGCTGTCCTGCAGGTCGGCGTCGATGGTGACGATCGTCTCGCCCGTTGCGGCGTCGAACCCCGCACTCAGCGCCGCCGCCTTGCCAAAATTCCGGCGAAAACGCACGCCGAGCACGCGCGGATCGCGGTGCGACAGGTCCTCGATGACCGCCCAGGTGCGATCGGTCGAGCCATCGTCGACGAACACGATCTGCAGGTCGTAGCCGCGCGCCGCCGCCACGTCGTTCAGCTCGCGGTGGAGCTGCTCGAGCGTTCCCGCTTCGTCCCAGGCAGGAATAATGATGCTGATCATACGAAGACGCGTAGAGGCGAGCCGCGCAGCGGCTCGAAATGGTCCAACTTTCAGAATAACAGAAACGCCCGCGCGCGACATGAGCCGCGCGTGTCCCACGGGCACGTTGTGCGAGCGATTGCTCACTACCAGTAAGCCGCAGACGGAAGAATCGTTACAGACGACATATTCGCCAGCAGGATCGCGCGGCGTTTGCCCCCCTCGTGAATCGTGTGAAATCGCCTAGAATGCCAGTGCGTTCCGCATCCGCCAAGGAGTTTGCCGTGCCTCGCGTCGTTTCGTTCATCGTGCTGCTGGCCATTCTGCTGCTGATGGGGGCGATGTTCTTTCAGGTCATGGCCAGCTTCGTCGTGCCGCTCTTTCTCGCGGCCGTGCTGGTGGTGATTTTCAAGCCGCTGCACATGTGGTTCCGCCAGCGGTTTCCCAAACACCCGCGCGTCTCGGCGCTCGCAACGACGCTCTCGATCCTGCTGGTGGCGCTGCTGCCCACCGCGTACCTCGGCTGGAACGCCTACCGCGAGTGCCGCGGTGCGATCGCGTACGTCAAGCAAGAGGAGAATCGGGACAAAATCATTGCCGAGGTGAACCAGCGGGCTGAGGTGATCACCGAATACACTGGCATTGAGGTGGACGTCGAGACGTTGGTCGACGAGGCGGCGAGCAAAGTCGGAGAGAAGCTGCTCGGCAGCGTGAAAAGCATTGCCTGGATCCTGATCAGCGCGGCGATCATGGTGTTCTCGCTGTACTACTTCTTCCTGGATGGCCCGAACATGATCGCGGCGATCATGCGCATGTCGCCGCTTGATGACGAATACGAGCGCGAGCTGCTGGAGAAGTTCGCCACGGTCAGCCGCGCCGTCGTCGTGGCGTCGCTCGCGTCCGCGGTGGCCCAGGGCCTGCTCGCGGGCGTCGGATTTTACTTCGCACTAAACGCTGGTGCTCCCCATTATTTATCTCCGCCAATCTTTCTGATGACCATGGGAACGATGATCCTGGCGATAGTGCCCTTTGTCGGCGCCGCGGCGGTTTGGATTCCCACCGCGCTGTGGATTTACTTTTTTCAAACCGTGGAAGTCAACGGCCAAGCCGTGCAGGGCGACACCGTGTCGGGAATCGCCCTGGCGGTCTACGGCGTGTGCGTCATCTCGGCCATCGACAACCTCATCAAGCCCCTGGTGCTTCATGGGCAGTCTAACCTCCACCCGCTACTCGCGCTGCTCAGCATCCTTGGCGGAGTGCAGGTGCTCGGACCGATCGGCATTCTGGTCGGGCCGATGCTGGTCGCGTTCTTTCAGGCCCTGCTGAACATGGTCAACAAGGAACTGCACCGCATGGGCGGCGGCGCGCTCACCGCCAAGCACGGCGCCCGCGGCGCTCCCGCGCCCTTGGGCGACGCCACCCAAGTCGAGGCCGAAGCGGCCGTCGCAGGCAGGGGCTTTCTCCAAAAATTGGTGAGCGCGGCCGAGGCGACCCCCGCGCCGAAGCCGCCCGCCGCTCGCCGCGTCAAACGCCGCCGCAAGTAGGTCACGGCGATCCGCGACTTGCCCATTCTCCCGCAGTGCTCTACTGTGGAGCGGTGCTGCTGATATTGATTCTCAATAAGCTTTGGGGTTTCGTCCGGTGAGCGCACCGCTTCAACCAACCGCACTGCCAACGCTCGTACCCGGCGATTTGGCCCGCGTCACCGATGTGGGCGTCGAGGGTGACGACGCGATCCGTCTGAAGTCGCTCGGTATCTGCGTGGGTCGGCGCGTGCAGTTGGTCAAAGGCGGCGACCCGTTGGTGGTGCGCGTCCTCGGCGCCCGCGTGGGGTTATCGGCGCGCCTGGCCCAGGGCGTGGTCGTCGAGCGAGTTTGAATGCCTTGAGCGCCACGCTGCCACCACTGGGACTGCCGATTGTCGAGCGCGCCGGCGCGGGCGTTGTGCGTGGAGGCTCCGCGACGATCGCGCTCGTGGGCAATCCGAACGCCGGCAAGACATCGCTCTTCAATCTGCTCACCGGCCTGCGAGCGAAGACCGCGAATTTTCCGGGCACGACGGTCGAGCATCGGCGCGGACCGCTCAGTCTCAACGGACGGGCCGTGACGCTCATCGATCTGCCTGGCCTCTACAGCCTGGAACCGGTGACGCCCGACGAACGCGTCGCGGTCGATGCGCTCGAAGGGAACCACCCGGGCTCGACGCCGCCCGATGCGATCTTGTTCGTCGCCGACTCGACCAATCTCGAACGCAATCTGTTTCTCGCCAGTCAGGTGCTCGAGCTGCGGCGACCGACGGTCGTGGCGCTCAATCTCATCGACCTCGCCGAGAAGCAGGGGCTCACGTTCGACGTTGGCGAGCTCGAACATCGCCTCGGGTGCCGCGTCGTGCCGGTTTCTGCGCGCACGGGAAAGGGTTTGGAAAAACTGCTTGAAGCCGTCGAGCACGCGACCACCGCGACTGAGCCTCCGGAGCTCCATCCCGCGCTGTCCGCGTGCGGCTCCTGCGCGGGTTGCAAGTTCGCCGCCCGCTACGACTGGGCCGAGACGGTGAGCACCGCCGGCGTCCACGGCGACGCCACCGCGCACGGTCGTCGCACCGAGGCGATCGACCGCGTGCTGACGCACAAAATCGTGGGCCTGGCGTGCTTCGCCGGGGTCATGGCCTTGGTGTTCATGCTCATTTTCTGGCTCGCCCAGTACCCGATGGACATGATCGACGGGCTGTTCTCCACGGCCGGCGAGACGCTCGGTCGTTGGCTGCCTGCGGGCGACTTCAACAGCCTGGTGACCGACGGTCTCATCGGCGGCGTGGGCGGCATGCTCGTGTTTCTGCCGCAGATTTGCCTGCTGTTCTTCGTGCTCGCGCTGCTGGAGGACTCGGGCTACATGGCCCGCGCGGCGTTCGTCATGGACCGCCTCATGCACCGCGTGGGCCTTCCGGGCAAGGCGTTCGTGCCGCTGCTCTCCGCCCACGCGTGTGCGATCCCCGCGATCATGTCGACGCGCGTGATCGACGACCGCCGCGACCGGCTGGCGACGATCATGGTGATCCCGCTGATGAGTTGCTCGGCCCGCGTGCCGGTGTACGTCATGGTCGTGGCGCTCATGTTTCCGCACTCGCCGGTGATGGCGGCGCTCGTGTTCGCGGGGGCGTACGCCCTGGGGATCGTCGCGGCGCTCGCCATGGCGTGGGTGTTCAAGAAGACGCTGCTGAAGGGCCCCACGCGGCCGCTGGTCATCGAGCTGCCGAACTACCGCCGACCGTCGCTGCGAAACGCGCTCTTGCTCACGTACGACCGGGCCGCGGCGTTTGTAAAGACGGCTGGCACGGTGATCCTCGTGATCTCACTGGTGCTGTGGGCGCTGGCGACCTACCCGAAAACGCCGGTCGAGCAGATGCCCGAGGCCGTCCAGACGCAGCTTGCCCAACTCGAAGCGCAGGGCGAAACGGCCGCCGCGGAGAATCTCATCGCCCAAACGGAGCTCGAGCACTCGTTTGCCGGTCGCTTGGGCCGGGCGATCGAGCCCGCGTTCGCCCCGCTGGGGCTCGACTGGAAGATGAGCGTCGGCGTGCTCACGTCGTTCGCCGCCCGTGAGGTCGTGGTCTCGACGCTCGGAGTGCTCTACGGCCTGGGCGCCGATGTGGGTGACGAATCGCCCCAATCGCTAATCGAGTCGATCCGCAGCAGCCGGCGGGCCGACGGCACTCCGGTGTTCACGGCCGCAACTTGCCTGAGCCTGCTGGTGTACTATGTGCTGGCGATGCAGTGTTTGCCGACCCAAGCGGTGGCCCGTCGCGAGACGGGCTCGTGGAAATGGCCGCTGGTGCAACTCGCCTACATGACCGTGCTGGCTTATACTGCCGCCCTGGTCACGTACCAGGTCGCGTCCGCCGCGGGATTGTAAAGTTCGCCGCTGGCGACGACTTTCGGCAGTTCTTCCACTAATCACGAGGATTCTCGCGTGGCGTACCGTCGATTTTTCGTGCTCTTGGCCGTCGTGTTGCTCGCTCCGGAACTCTCCTGCTCGACCGCCCAAGAAGCAGCCCAAAATGGCGCGGTTCAAAACGCGGCCAGTGAAGGCGTCGATCAGTCGCCGCTCGACGTCGGCGTGGAAAACGCTTTTCCGAAGCTGCAGTGGCCCGACGAACTGACCGGCGCGAGCGCGGGCCGCTCCAACGAGCTGCGGCCGCTGCTGCTCACCGGCGCGGGCGACGGCACGAACCGGATTTTCGTCGCCACGCAGCCGGGCCCGATTGTCGTGTTCAAGAACGACCCCGAGGTGGAGTCGATGGACATGTTCCTCGACCTTCGCGAGAAAACGCACTACCGCGTGCCGCAGGAGAACGAGGAAGGGCTGCTCGGGCTCGCGTTTCACCCCAAGTACAAGGAGAACGGCGAGTTCTTCGTTTACTACACCGGCGAGTATGACGAGGAACGCAACCGCCGGTCGGTCATCTCTCGCTTCCGCGTGAGCAAGGACAACCCGAACGAGGCCGATCCCGACAGCGAGGAGATTCTGCTGGAGCTTCCGGACAAGTTCTGGAATCACAACGGCGGCACGATCGTGTTCGGACCGGACGGGTATTTGTACGTCGGCCTGGGCGACGGCGGATTCCGCGGCGATCCCGATGAGAATGGCCAAGATCTCGGCGAGTTGTGGGGCAAGATCCTGCGGATCGACGTCGACCACAAGGACGACGGGCTCGAGTACGCGATCCCGAAGGACAACCCGTTCGTGGGCAAGACGGGCGCCCGCGGCGAGGTGTGGTGCTACGGCATCCGCAACGTCTGGCGGATCGCCTTCGACCGCGAGACGGGTGATCTGTGGGCCGGCGAGGTCGGACAGGATCTGTTCGAGGAGATCGACATTATCACCAAGGGCGGCAACTACGGCTGGAACCTCCGCGAGGGGATGCACCCCTACGGACCCAACGGCGTCGAGCCGCGCGACGACCTGATCGAGCCGATCTGGGAGTACGCGCGCGACTACGGCAAGAGCATCACCGGCGGCAACGTCTATCGCGGCCCCGGCGTAAAGGAGCTGACCGGGGCGTACCTTTACGCCGATTATGTCTCGGGCCACATCTGGGCGCTGTCGTACGACAAGGCGGCGAAGAAGGTGACCGCCAACCGCACCGTGCTGGAGAACGGCGGGCCGATCACGAGCTTTGGCGAGGACGACGCCGGCGAGACGTTCTACACGCTGCAGAACGGCGACGTGATGCGGTTCGTTTCGCCGAAGTGACGGCTAGCGGCTGCGGTGGGTGTACGGCTGGATTGCGCGTGGCCGTCGCGGCGCGCGGCGTGCGAAACTTGACGACAACTGGCGCGGTCCGGATATCGCGCACGTGGGCTGCAATCGGCCGATCGTCGAATCGCGGACGTCCGCACTGCAGGCACTGAAGGGAATCGTCGCTTCGAACGCCGGCCGCCGCTTGCGTAGCGCAACCTGCTAGCGGTGTTCGATTTGCAAACGCGCACGTAACCGTGCGCCGCCTGTGCTTGCCGCTTCGCTTCGGCGCCGGGCTCGTCTATTCCACGCCCACGGCACGCTTGGCGCCGCGTTTGCCTGCAAATTACGCGGAGAGCTGCGCCCACCGCGCAGCACGCGGCGCTAACCGGCGCCCCGCTCCGTCTTTTCGGAACAGTTACGCCAGTTAGGAGGGCCTCGCCATGTCTGCGAGATATTTGTCTGCGAGATATTTCCAAGGGGTTGGTTACAGCCTAATTAGCGTGGGAGCGCTCGCCGTTGCAACAGCCGCGTCCGCCCAAGCTCCGCATCCGCTGGCTGTTCCGTTACAACCCGGCGCCGGGGCCGTTGCCCCAGTCGCCGGAGCCGCAGCGCCCCAGCAGGGCGATCCGCGCGTCTTGGAGCAGGGGCCGATTCACGAGGCGTTCGCTGAGCCGATCGCGCTGGACGCGAAGCCGCACATTTTCGTCGACCGCGAGCCGCCCCAGCCGATCAATGAATTGCCGCCCGAGGTGAAGCCCGAGGGCGACAACGTCTCGTGGATTCCCGGCTACTGGATGTGGAGCGACGAGCAGCTCGACTTCGTGTGGGTGAGCGGCCTGTGGCGCGACATGCCGCCGGGGCGCCGCTGGGTGCCGGGCAACTGGCTGGCCGACGCCAATCGCTGGGTGTGGATCTCGGGGTTCTGGGCCGGCGCCGATTGGCGTGAGGTCCAGATGCTGCCACATCCGCCGGCGACGCTCGAAGCAGGGCCCAACGGCCCCGCGCCGGGTGACAACTTCTTCTGGGTCCCGGGCTGCTGGGTTATGAACAACGGCGGCTACGCGTGGCGGGCCGGGTACTGGTACGCGGGCCAGCCGAACTGGGTCTGGGTGCCCGACTACTATTGCTACACGCCGACCGGCAGCATCTTTGTGAACGGCTACTGGGATCGGCCGTTGTGGGATCGCGGGCTGTTGTACGCCCCGGTGTATTGGCCGTCGCAGCGTTTTGGCTTCGGCTACACCTACCAGCCGCGGTTCGCGCTCAACTCGTCGCTGCTGTTGGGGTCGCTGTTTCTCAACACGCACTCCAACAGCTATTGGTACGGCAACGGCGGTTGGCGGAACAACTGGTATCAGCCGTGGTGGGACCATCGCGGATGGGGCCGCGGGTACGATCCGATCTTCGCGTACCACCGCTGGCACGACGGGCACAACCACGATTGGGACAATCACTGGCGGGGCGAATGGGATCGCCATCACGGCGGCCGCGATTGGGATCACGATTGGGACGGCGACTTTGCCGGCGGGCCTGGCGGTGGACGACCCGGAGGTGGACGTCCTGGCGATGGGCGGCCCGGTGATGGCGACGGACGGCCTGGCGATGGGCGACCCGGTGGCGGGCGACCTGGCGACGGCGATGGTCGACCGGGTAACGGTGGTCCACAAGATGGCGATCAAATTGCCGATGGCGGCGGCGAAAGTCGCGGCCCGTGGCAGGGCGGGCGCGGTCCGCGCGGCAGCGAGAATGCCGGCGTCGTCGATGGGTTGGTTCAAGACGTAGGCGCGATCGGTCGCGAAGGGGTGAGCAGCTCGGTCAGCGGGCGCGGCATCCGGCAGTTGACCGATGCTGAACGCGTGGCGGCCCGGGCTGAATTGAACTCGTGGAGTGAGTTGCGCACCGCGCGGACTCGCGCGGCGGTCGGCGGCTCGACGGGCGTGGAACTCGGCGGCGGGAACGCTGGCGGCGGCGACTCTGTTGGCGCGGGCAATCCTGGCGCGGGCAACGGCTTCGGACGACCGGGCGGTCGCGTGCAAGGTGATACTGGCGTTCAAGTTGGCGCTGGCGGCGAATTTCGTCGTGGGCCGGCAAGACGCGGCGTAACGCCTGACGCGGGTGGAACAATAGTTGGCGGCGGCGCTGCTGGCGGCGTCGGCACGGATGTTGGCGCCGGTGGCGGCGTCGAGCAACGCGCTGGGTACCGCGGCGGTTTTCGCCTGCCGCAGGCTGAGGGTTCCGGCGGCCGCGTGATCGGCGTGCCGGGCGGACAGAACGGGTCGCCTTGGGGCGGTCGACGCTCCGGCGGCGTGAGCGGTGGAACGACGGGCGGCGCGGTCCTTGGCGGCGGTGGTGCGACGGGCGGCGGCGTTGGGCAGCCGGGTACGTCCTATCGCACAATGCCTGCGGGCGGCGGGTGGTCGAACCAGCGCGGCTCGGCTCGCACGTGGACGCCCGGCGTCACCACGCAAGGCTCCGGCGGTGTACAACCTGGCTCCGGCGGTGGGCAACCTGGCTTTAGCGGTGGCCAACCCGGTTTCAGCGGCGGCCAACCCTCGTGGGGCGGCAGCCAGCCGGGCGGCGGTCGCGGGAGCTACCGGCCGCAGATGCGCGGCGACTACAGCGGCGGCGGCGGTTCGTCGTTCAACGGCGGAGGCGCCCCGGGCGGCGGCGGCAATCCGAGCTTCCGCAGCGGTAACTTCAACGGCGGCGGTGGCGG
>JANOIK010000199.1:0-2972 GCA_031407585.1 Planctomycetota bacterium
TTCCCCGAGCCCGCCGCGATGAGCACGCGACCGGCATGCTGCCCGATGGCGTCGACGGTCGCGGTCCCCGCGTTGATCTGCACCTCATCGAACCGCGAGGGCTGCCACACATCCCACTTGCTGTTGAGCGCGTACCGCCCCGTGCCGCCTGTCCACGCGATGGGCGTGGGCGCAGGCCACGCGCCCGTCTCGTTGAGATACTCCTCGAGATTGGTGAACCCGTCCGTGTCGAAGTCGTTGTTGCGATCGGTCGAGAGATTCGCGTTGAGCCCGTGCGCAGCCTCCCAGGTGTCGGGCATGCCGTCGTGGTCGGTGTCCCAATTCGCGGCGCGGGTGCTGGTGGGAAGGACCGGAAAGCCGCCGACGACCGTCTGGTCGACGATGATCGAGCCGGTTTGATTACGCACCTGATTGACGACGCGGGCGTCGGCCGTGTCACGGTTCCACCAGAAGCTGCCGGAGTAGTCCAGCACGTCGTCGTAAGCATCGGCGGCCGTGGAGGTAGTCACCGGGATCGCCGCCAGAGGATGCGGCGTCGCCTGCTGCGTGAGCGTGCCGTTGGTCGCTGGATTGTCGTAGAACATGCCCCAACCGGTGTCGGCGCCGTCGCGGCTGGCGTCCTTGTCCGAGTCAATGAGGTTGCCCGACTGGTACGCCGTCATCGCCGCGTTCTGGTCGATGTTGAACGCGTAGTTGATGTTGTTCGTCGTCGACGGCCCGGCAATGGCGTAGTTGCCGACGAAGTTCATGTTCACGTACTCGGGGTTGCCCTCGCTCGACCCGCCGCTGTAGCCGGCGCGATCGCCCCAGTTGTAGATCACGTTGTTGCGGAAATCGAAGTCGAGCGTCTTGGAGTTGTACGTGCCGGGGCGCGGATTGCGGCTGTAGTTGTTGGCGTAAAGGTTGTGGTGGTAGCTCACCTTGCTGTCGACGTCTGGCCGAATGAGCGAGCCATAGCCGTGGCCCGAATGGTTGAGGCCTTCGTAAATCATCGAATTTTGCACCGTCACCATCGAACCATTCTTGGCCACGCTTAGGGCCTCGTCGTTGCTCCAGGTGCTGGTTACGTGGTCGAGGATGATGTTCGTGCCGCCCTCGAAGCCGATGGAATCCTGCCCGTTGCCCTTGCCCAGGCGGTTGCGGATGTAGCGAACCACGAGGTTCCCGCCCGCTTCGATGAGCCACGGCCGAGTTGTCGTGGTCAGGCCCTGATCCGGCGCGGTCTGTCCGGCAACCGTCATGTTGGCGTTCTCGAGCGTGATCTGGCTGCTGAGCGTCACGTTGCCGCTCACGTCGAACACGATCGTGCGCGGCGCCGACGAGACTTCCGTCAGTAGGGCCCAGCGGAGCGTGCCGCGGTTGTAGCCGTTGGGTCCTTCGTAGGTCCCTACGTTGGTGTTCAGCGTGTTGACCACATGAAACACCTCGCCCCCGCGCCCGCCGGTCGCGGCGGCGCCAAAGCCCTGGGCGCCGGGGAACGCCGGCAGCTGAGCCATCGCCGGCGCTGCAAAGCAAACCGCGAAAAGTGTCCCGACGCTGCAAGCCATGCAGCTCATCCATCGTCGCATCATGGCGACCTCGCTCATTGAAAAGGGGAGGAGTCGACAGCCTCAGCGGCACGCACGCCGTCGAGCTGCAGCCAGACCGATCACTGTTCCGAGCAGCAATGTCAAAGCCGTTGGTTCGGGCACGACGCTCGCGACGGCGACGCTCAGCACGGTGCCGCCGAGCTGCTGCTGCCACGTGAGCAAATCGTCCCCGTTGGTTTGGCCGTCGCCGTTGGCGTCGCCCGCGGCCGTGCCATTGGTAAACGCCGTTTTCCAGACATCCAGGTCGAGGCCGTCGACCGTCCCGCTCAGGTCGAAGTCCGACGCCAGCCGCGGCGTGAAGTTCGTGAGCTTCACGTTGTTGGCCGCGTAGGTCACCTGGAACGAACCGCCATTGTTCGCCAGCACGCGGGCGCCGTTGGGCAGGCCGGTGAACGTGCCCGCGACGCTCGCGGCGGTGAGGATCGTGAGCTGGTCGGTCGGCAGCGGCGTGACGCCCGCGCCGATATCGACCATCAGCTTCCCGGCCAGCGAAGCCGTCCCGCCGACGGCCAGCTTGTTGGTCAGCGGAATGGATCCGACGTCGATCCGCAGCGTCGAGTTCGCCTGCTGCGTGAAATTGCCGACGCTGGCGACCAGCGCCGCATCGAGCTCCGCCGCGGTCATATTCGTGGTCGACAGCACGAAGCCGTCCAGGATGGTTCCGATTTCGCGGCCGTAGATGCTTAGGGTCTGCGGCCCGGCGGCGAACGTGTGATCGATCCCCGCGGGATTCGGCGGCCCGACGACGCCGGCCAGCGGAGGGGTCGCCGTCGAAATCACGGTCCAATGCGACGTCGCCGAACTTGCCGCGCTGGTCAGCGTTTGCACCGTCCGCGGGCTGCTGAAGGTCGCCCCGAGATTGCTGGCGCTGTTGGATGTGTAAAAGCTGTTGTTCCCGCCCACGCCGGCCGACGGATCGCCCGTGACGCCCGACGTCACCGGCTCGACGAGTTTCACGAACAGCTTCCAGGTCCCCGCCGTGGGGATGCTCACGTTGGCCGTTAGGCCGCCGTTCGCCGTCGGCACGGTCAAGCTCTCGCCCGCGACCAGCACGACGCCGCCGCCGCTCAGCCCTGCCCCGCCGTACGTCCCGCCGTTGCCAGTGCCGTGCGTCGCCGCGTTGAACACGGCCCAATCGCTGCCGCGGGTCATCGCCTCGGCCTGCACGCCTATCGTTTTACCAGCCACGACCAGCGTACCCTGCGGCCGAATGACCGAGCCGGCGTTCGCGACCAGGTTGCCCAGGATGCTGCCCGAGCCGGTGATTGTTTGGCCGCCAACGGCCGTGACCGCGCTACCCGCGGCGCCCGTTCCGTCCAGCGCCGTCCCGCTGGCGATCATCACTTGCGGCGCGGCGCCCAGCGAATTGGCGTTGGCGACGGC
>JANOIK010000243.1:0-10436 GCA_031407585.1 Planctomycetota bacterium
CCACACGCACGGCCAGTCTCCGCCGCGCCGCGGCACAAGCCCCAGCAGCTTCGCCGCGAATCCCTCGCGATGCTTCCCGTGCCGCGTGGCGTTCCAAAGGATCAGCGGCGACGCGACGACGAGCAGCGCCAGATACGCAAGGTT
Source organism: Planctomycetota bacterium (assembly GCA_031407585.1). Taxonomy (GTDB): domain Bacteria; phylum Planctomycetota; class Planctomycetia; order Pirellulales; family Lacipirellulaceae; genus Lacipirellula. The sequence continues at coordinate 145 of JANOIK010000243.1, forward strand.
CAGCGCGTAAGAAAAAACTCGCGTCACTCGGGGATTCCTTTCCCGCGATTGTCATTTAGCCGCGGAGCTTGCTCCGCGCGTTGTCCGTCGCGCGCCCGCCGCAAGCGGCGGGGCTAAATCACTGATTCTGCCCGCAGCAGTTCTTGTACTTCTTGCCGCTGCCGCAGGGGCACGGCGCGTTGCGCTGCACCTTCTCCTCGCGATTGCGAATCGGCTCGATCTTCGTCGCCGCTTGCGAACCCTCGATCGCCGCCGCTTGTTGCTCGCTCATCCCCGCGGTGGTCGCCGAGGGCGCTTCCTCGTGGATCGCCGCGCTCTCGGTCCACGTGCTGCCGACGAAGTTCTCGTCGAGCTGCTCCATCTTGAAGATGAGGTTCGTCACGTAATTGCCCACGCTCTTCCACATCGTGTCGAACAGCGCCATGCCTTCGCGCTTGTACTCGACCTTGGGATCGACCTGGGCGTAGCCGCGCAGGCCGACGCTCGAGCGCAGATGGTCCATCGTGAGCAGGTGCTCTTTCCACGCCTGGTCGAGAATCTGCAGCAGGATTTGCCGCTCGAGCTTGCGCATCTCGGGGCGGTAGCGATCCTCGACGAGCTGCGACACCCGCCGCCGCGCACTCTTGTGGTCGAGCCGCGCGAGGTCGTCGGCGGTCAGGTTGCACTCCAACGAGTCGCGGAGCCAAAGCGTAAAGTTGTCGAGCTTGCCGTTGTGCCCCGTCGCCTGCCCGAGCGTCACGTCGGCCCCCGCGCTCGAGAACAGCGCGTCGACCTGATCGTTCGCCTCGACCGTCAGCGTGTTCGCCTTGGCGTTGTTGCGCCGGCTGTGTTCCAGCAGCATCGCGCGGACTTCGTCGCGCTGCTTGTTCCGCAGCTCGTCGACCGAAAGATCGACGCCGAAGCGGCGCTTCGCCCACTCGACCAGCTCCTCGCGGCGGAAGCCCTGCTTGGCGCCCGACTGATCCCGCGCCGTGAATCGGTACAACCCCGCCAGCACGGGAAACTCGCTCTCCCGTTCGTCGTACGCCAGCGTCGCCTGCTCATGGGCCAGCCGCAGAAATTCCTTCGGCTCCAGTTCAGCCATCTTCACGGGATCCAGCTCGACCCCGAATTTTTCCTTCAGCCACGAGCACGCCGTTTTCACCGAGTAGTCGTGGTCGAGCTGCCGGGCGCAACTGTCTAGCTCGACCTTGTCGATCGACGCGCGAGCGTCGGCGATCAACTGCTCGTCGAGCATGTCGCGGCCGATCTTCTTCAGATCGCGGTCGCGGTAGTTCGTGCCGAACCGCACGTTCGACCACTGGGCCAGCGCCGACCAATTCCACTCGGATTCGTCTTCGACCTCGCTCGGCAGGTTCTCCTCGATCGCGTCGAACACCTGCGACTCGGCCTTGCGCCGCGCTTCCTCGGCGGCCAGCCGCGAGGCGTCCTGAAAGCTCGCGTTGCGAAAATCCTTGGCGTCGAGCTCCACGCTCAGCAGCGCCCCGGCCGCCGCGGCGAACGACTCCGCCCCGTACTCCGGCTCCAGGAACGTGGTCATCGCCACGTCGATCTGCTCGTCGATCATCGCCAGCAGCAGGTCCCGGCAATTGTCGCCGTCCAGAATCCGCTGCCGATAGCCGTAGACGCGCTTGCGCTGCTCGTCCATCACTTCGTCATACTCGAGCAGGTTCTTGCGAATCTCGAAGTTGCGCTCCTCGACCTTCTTCTGGGCGCCCTCGATCCGCCGGCTCACCATGCGGCTCTCGATCGCCTCGCCTTCCTTCATGCCAAGCCGCGTGAGCACGTTCTTCACCCACTCGCCGGCGAAGATGCGCATCAGGTCGTCTTCCAGCGAAAGATAGAACCGGCTGCTGCCCGGATCGCCTTGCCGTCCGCAGCGTCCGCGAAGCTGCAGGTCGATGCGCCGCGACTCGTGCCGCTCGGTGCCGATGATGTGCAGCCCGCCGAGCTGCTTCACCTGCGCGCCCTGCTCTTTCATCTTCTCGCGCCGCTCGATCTGCGAGACAAGCTGCTCCCACTCCTCCTGCGGCACCTCGAGGCGCGTGGGGTACTTGTCCTGCAGTTGGGCCCACGCCATCGTCTCGGGGTTGCCGCCCAGGATGATATCGGTGCCGCGGCCGGCCATGTTCGTCGCGATCGTCACCGCGCCCAGCCGACCGGCCTGGGCCACGATCTCGGCTTCGCGCTTGTGGTGCTTCGCGTTGAGCACCTCGTGCTTCACGCCGCGCTTGTTCAGCAGGCTGGAGAGCCGCTCGCTCTTCTCGATCGACACGGTGCCGACCAAAATCGGCCGCCCCGCGTGTTGAATCTCCGACACCTTGTCGCGGGCGACCGTCTCGACCTTGCGGTCCTCGGCGCTCTCGATCGACACCTCCGCGTCGGTCTCCTTCGACACCTTGCCGACATAGTAATCGCCGTTCTTCATCTGCACGGTCGAGTGCCGATTGAGCCGCTCGATCTCGTCGGCGATCGCCAGAAACTTCTCGCGCTCGCTGCGATAAATCACGTCCTGGAACTCGGCCCGCTTCATCGGCTTGTTGGTCGGCACGCCGATGACGTTCAGCTTGTAGATCTTCCAGAACTCGCCAGCTTCGGTCAGGGCCGTGCCCGTCATGCCGGCGATTTTTTTGTAGAGCTTGAAGAAGTTCTGCAGCGTGATCGTGGCGAGCGTCTGGTTCTCTTCCTTGACCTGCACGCCCTCCTTCGCCTCGACCGCCTGATGCAGGCCGTCGCTCCACTGCCGGCCTTCCATCAGCCGACCGGTGAACTCGTCGACGATGATCACCCGTCCGTCCTGCACCACGTAGTTCACGTCGCGCTTGTAAAGGTGGTGCGCCTTCAGCGAGTTGTCGATCAAATGCGGCCACTGCATGTTGCCGGCCGTGTAAAAGCTCTCGACCCCCGCGAGCTTCTCCGCCTCGCGCACGCCCTCGTCGGTCAGCGACGCGGAGTGCTCCTTCTCCTTCACCTCGAAGTGCACATCCGCCTTGAGCTGCCGCGCCAGCTTGTCGGCCTTCACGTACTTGGTCACATCGTCGCGGGCAGGGCCCGAGATGATCAGCGGCGTGCGCGCCTCGTCGATCAGGATGTTGTCCACCTCGTCGACGATCGCAAAGTTCAGCACGCCCTGCGCCTGCTGGTCGCGCTTGGGAAAGCGCTCGTCCCCGCGGGCGGCCACGCGCATGTTGTCGCGCAGATAGTCGAAGCCAAACTCGTTGTTCGTGCCGTAGGTGATGTCGCAGGCGTAGGACTTCTGCCGCTCGCCGGAATCCATGCCGCTCTGAATGGCGCCCACGGTCAGGCCCAGGTTCGTGTGAATCGGCCCCATCCACTCCATATCGCGGCGGGCCAGGTAGTCGTTCACCGTCACGATGTGAACGCCCTTGCCCGAGATCGCGTTGAGATACGCCGGCAGCGTCGCCACGAGCGTCTTGCCTTCGCCGGTGACCATCTCGGCGATGTTGCCCTCGTGCAGGATCATGCCGCCCATGAGCTGCACGTCGTAATGGCGCATGCCCAGAAACCGCCGCCCGCTTTCGCGCACCGCGGCAAACGCCTCGACCAGTATGTCGTCGAGCGTCTCGCCCGCCTCCAGCCGCCGGCGAAACTCGTCGGTCTTCGCGCGCAGCTCGTCGTTGGACAGTTGCTGGTACTTGTCTTCCAGCGAGTTGATCGCGTCGACCTTCGGCTGCAGCCGCCGCAAGAAGCGAGCGTTGGCCGAGCCAAACAGCACGGTGATGCCGCGCTCAAACCGGCCAAGGATCGCATTGATGATCCCGCCGATGACTTCCCAAATTCGTTCCAAAACTTCCATCGTGTGCTCAACAATCACCAGGGGGGCGAGGCAGGGCGCAAGCGTGCGCATCGGACAGGCCCAATTCGTGGCCAATAAGCGCGCCGCCGCCGCTAGCGACCCGCCGAGCCGATCAATCTACTACGCAGCTAGGGCGGAAATCGACCGAACAGGATTCTGGAGCGGTTGCGTAATTTGCGCAAGCGCAACCCAGCAAAAAGTTTATAGCGATTGCAAAAGTGGGTCAAGGCGACACCCGCGCCCCCCGATTGCCCCAAAACGGCCGTTTACCCCGTGCTTGCAGCTTCGCGACCCCAACCATGTCGCGTCGCTCCCCGCTGCCCCGGCGCCGTACCATGGAGATTCATACCCACCGCCTCGCGACTGCCGCCATGACTTCACGTCACCCTCTTCCTGCAGCGCTCACGTGCCTGCTCGCCTTTGCAGCTTGTCTCAACCCCTGCCGCTCAAAGGCCGCCGAACCCGATGAAGCCGCCCGCACGAAGTCCGTACGCGTCGTCGACGAAGCCGGAGAGCCAATCATCGGCGCTCGCGTCATCGCATGGGCCATCCGCACCCAACGAGCGCACGGCGGTTGGACTCCGAACGGGTACGGCCAAGGCGAGCCGCCCGAGCGCACCACCGACGCCGAGGGCCGCGCGACGCTCCCCGCTCCGCTTTTCGCAGATCGCGACCAGCGCGAGAACGTCATCGCCATCACCTGCCGCGTCGCCCATCCCGATTTTGTCGAGTCGGTTTACAACGACGTGAATGTCACTCCCGCCGCGCTTCCCGAGGAAGCGACGGTCGTCCTCTATCCCGGCGATCTACTCGAGGTGGCTGGCCAGAGCGAGGCCGGCCCGTTGCCGATCGAACGCGTCTTCGCCCAGTGGAGCAGCGACTCCTATTTCGGCCGCGAGGGCACAACGATTACCGAGGAAGGAATGCGGCGTCTTCCCCGCTTGCCGCCGGGCCCCGAACTGCTGCGCCTCGTTTATCTGCCCAAGGAAGGCGAGGCGCTGTTCAGCCACGTCGATCCCTTGCAGCTCACCAATGGCAAGCGACGCCGAATACGCGCCCTGCTCTTCCCCGGCGTTCGCGTCACCGGCCGGCTCGACGATTCGGTTCCGCGTCCGGTCGCCAACGGGCGCGTGGTCGCCCAGGTCATCGATTATCTCAAAGACGACGGCCCCGCTTCCGACGAAACCCTGCAGTGGCGCGCCGTGGCTAAGATTAGCGAGGACGGAACATTCACCCTGCCCGCGATGCCGCCAGGCCACGTACAAATCATTGCGATTTGCGACGGCTTTCTCGCCGCCCCTGGCGAGCCGCCCGCGTTTCTGGACGACGCCCAACGCGCCCGTGCAGCGCGGACGTTCGGTAGTCCTCAAGTTTTCGAAGTCGCGCCCCGCGGCGAGCATGCGGACATCACAATCGAGATGACGCCCGCGGCCTCGTGCGAGTTCCATTTCAGCGATCCGGAAGGCCGACCCCTTGCCGGAATCGGGATCGGGTTCTCGCCAAACGTTCGTTGGTGGCTCGGCGGCAGTCAAATTTACTGTTGGCCATTCAAGGGAGCCGCCGAAATGCTCGACCCGCCTGCCGACGCGGAGCCGCTCGATTTTCGCGACCAGCCCTTCGCGGTCGAAACCGATGCGGACGGTCGCGCCGTCATCAAGACGCTTCCCGCGGGTCAAGGAGTCTTCCGCGCCGGTAACGACGACTGGGAACTCTGGGCCGACGAAACCCACACCCAGTCGGGCCGCGCCGACTTGAACCCCGGCAAACGCACCGTGATGAATCTCACGATGCAGCCTCGCAGCACGCCGAGCCCCTAAAAAGCGACTAAACCTCTGCTTGCATCGTCGCGACCCCCAACGCGCAGCCCCTCGCTACCGCCCAGTCCGCCCCGCCAGACTCGCCACCGCCGCGGTCAGCTCGCTCGCGTTCACCGGCTTCGCGATGTGCATCTGAAACCCCGCCATGAGCGCCCGCTGCCGATCCTGCGAGCGGGCAAACGCCGTGAGCGCCACCGCCGGCAGCTGCTTGGCGTCGCGCCCGCTGCTGCGCAGCTCGCGAATCAAGTCGTAGCCGTCGCGCTCCGGCATGCCGATGTCGCTGATCAACATGTCGGGGGCGAAGGCCGACACCTGCCCCATCGCGTCGTCCGCCGAGGACGCCATCGCCACGGTCGCGCCGGTGTCGGTCAGCACGCGCCCCAGCAGGTGCCGCGCGTCGGCGTCGTCGTCCACCACCAACACGCGCAAGCCCTTGAGGAGCGCGCGATCCGCGCCCCCGCTCTCCTGCGCGGCGCCCCGGTCGCCCGACGTCGGCCGCCGCTCTTGCATCACGCCCACAGCCATGGTCGGCAACTCGACGGAAAACGTGGCGCCCTGCCCTTCCCCGGCACTCGTCGCGCGAACCGATCCGCCGTGCAGTTCAACCAACTGCCGCACGATCGAGAGCCCCAACCCCAGCCCCCCGTGACGCCGCGTCGTTGTCCCGTCGGCCTGCCGAAACCGGTCGAACACATACGGCAAGAAATCTGGCGCGATCCCCGCGCCCGAGTCCGCGACGCTGATTTCCACATGCGAGGCGACGCGCGCGAGCGTCACCCGCACGCTGCCGCCCGCGGGCGTGAACTTGATCGCGTTGGTCAGTAGGTTCCACACGATTTGCTGCAGCCGCGCGGGGTCGCCGGCCACGGGCGGCGTGTGCGAGTCGATCGCCGGCTGAACGCGAATGCGCTTCGCCTCGGCCGAGGGCAAGACCGCCGCCAGTGCCGCGCCGATGACCTCCGGCAGATGCACGCGCTGCATTTCGAGCCGCAGCTTGCCGGAGATAATCCGCGAGACGTCGAGCAGGTCCTCGATCAACTTCGCTTGCACATGCGAGTTCCTCTCGATGACGTCGAGCGCCTCGGCGACCTCGGCCTCCGATTGCCCGCCCATCTTCAGCAGCTGGCACCACCCGAGAATCGCGTTGAGCGGCGTGCGTAGCTCATGCGACAGCCCGGCGAGAAACTCGTCCTTCATCCGGTTGGCGACTTCCGCGTCGTGCCGAGCGGCGCGCTCGCTCTCCAAATGCTGGTCGCGCTGGGCCAGCAGGTCGCGCACTTGGTACTGCCGCTGCCGCGACCGCAGCGCCCCCTGCACCACGCTCAGCAGCGTGGCCGAGTGAAAGGGGCGCTCCAGCAGCGTGACGTTCGCCGGGCCGAACTGCTCCTGAATCCGCCGACTCATGCGCCCGTCTTCGTTGCCGGTGGTGAGCAAAACGATCGGCAAATCGGACCACGCCGGTTGGGCCGCGAGCTGCGAGAACAGGCCGTCTCGCGAATGGAGTAACGCCTCTTGCGCAATGATCAAGACGCCAGCTCCCGCGGCCACGTCCTCGCTCAGCGCGTGAAGATTATCGCGTGTTTCCGCCGTAATGTCCGCGCGTTGAAGAATGTCGACCGCCACTGCGCTGTCGCGCGCCGTGGGCGCCAGAACCAGAACCAGCCCCTCGCGACTCGTGGAATTCGGCTCAACCACCGTTGCTCCTGGGCGGACCGCCCGAGCCTCCCAGCACCTGCGGGACGCCCGTCAGCACGCCTTGGAATTGCGTCAACGGCGGACCGACTTCGATGCCGCCGTGGCCGATCTTGAACTCGCGGATCGTGGCCTCGTGACCGCCGCTGCGCTTCTTGATCACCGAAATCGCTTTCTTCACGGCGCCGTGCGCTTCGAAGTACCGCAGCACCACCACCGTGTCGGCCAGATAGGTCAGGTCGACGCCCGATTCCATCTTGCCCACCAGCCCGTGCTGCGCGAGCACCATCATCGTCAGCACGCCCCGCTGGCTAAGATACGTCAGCAGCTCGTGGAGCTGCGTAACCAAGAATCGCTCCTCGGGCATCGCTTGCAAGTAGCCATTGAGGCTGTCCAGCACCAGCACGCGCGTCTTGTCCTCCTCCACGCTCTTTCTCACCATGTGCATGAACTCGCCGGGCGACACCTCCGCCGGATCGATCTGCCGCATCGACATCGTGCCCGCGTCGACCTGCGCCCGCACATCGAGTCCCAACGACGCGGTGCGGGCCATCACCGTCCCCCGATTCTCGTCGAACAGGAAGTAGTGCGTCCGCTCGCCGCGCGCGGCGCACGCCAACGCGTACTGCATCGCGACGGTACTCTTGCCCGACCCGGCCGGGCCCAAGAACAAGTTGCTAGTGCCCCGGTGCAGGCCGCCGCCCAGCAGCGAGTCGAGCGCCGCCACTCCGCTGGAGACCGCCTCGCGCGAGAACTCGGCATGGTGCTCCGCCGCCACCAGGCGCGGATACACCTGCAGCCCGCCCGTCACGATCGCGTAGTCGTGGTACCCGCCGCGAAATTTGCTCCCCCGAACTTTGACGACGTTCAACCGGCGCCGCTCAGCGCCATACTCCGGCTGAAGCTGCTCCAGCGAGATCACGCCATGCGCAAGGCTCTGCACCTGAGTGTCGGAGCCGCCGGTCTGCTGGTCGTCCAACAGCAACACCGTGCAATCGCGCTTGGCGAAGTACTGCTTCAGCGACAAGAGCTGCCGTCGGTACCGCAACGGGTTCTGCGCCATGAGCCGCAGTTCCGACAGCGAGTCGAACACAATCCGCTTGGGGTTGAACTTTTCCACCTGGTCGAGAATGAGCTGCGTCGTCTTGGTGAGTTCAACTTCCGACGGATGCAGCAGCGTGTTCTGCGACTCCGCCAGCATCTGTTCCTCGACCGCTGAGAGCTCGAACAGCGAAAGCCCGTCCAGCGACCAACCGTGCGAGTGGGCGACCTCCTTCAGCTCCTCCTGCGTTTCCGAAAGCGTGACGTACAGCCCCGGCTCGCCCACCTCCAGCCCGTGCAGCAGATACCGCATGGCGAGGGTCGTCTTACCCACGCCCGGGTTGCCCTGGACCAAATAGAGCCGGTGACTCGGCAGGCCCCCGCAGAGGATGTCGTCGAGTCCCTCGATCCCCGTTTTGCACCGTTCGCTAGTCATGTCGAAGGGCCCCCGCTTCCCTGCCAAGTGTCGAGTTTTCCCGCGAATCAAGCAATTCTGTGCAACTGCCGCGCCACTCTGAGACGTTTCGAGCGGCGCCTAGATTTAGCCGCGCTCGCTCGCGACGCGCGCGGGCGTCACCCCCGCCCCCCCCGATAGCTCTGCAGTAAATACCCCGCCAAGAAAAGGCACACCGAAAACACCAAAAACTGCAACATCCGCCCCGCGGAGATGTGATTGCCCAACTGCGCAACCATCGCCAACGGCGGGATCACCAGCCCAGCCAACTGCAGCAGTCGAGCGATCTTGTTCATGACACGCAACGTACCAATCCCCCTCCCTCGCAGGGAGGGGCCAGGGGAGGGATTCCCGACGCATCCACCCACCTTGCACACGACAATGAGAGCAGGTCGGAATCACGGCAGTTCGGCTCCCCTCCCTCCTTCTCCCCCGTCGTGTCGTCGTGCTCGTCGTGGTAAAAATCTCCCGCAGCAATACTTCCCACTTTCCATTCTGATGTACTTGTTTTTGTGCCACCGATTCTGCTAGGCTCAGGGAGTATGCATAAACACCCGTACATGACAGAGAAGGAGACCCTGGCTAACCCAATTCCGTACTCCCTGCCCCTCGCTCCTTGCTCCCTGCTGTCCGCTCCGCCGGACACGAAAACCTAAAAAGCGGACAGTATCAACATAAAAGCGGACACTATGACGCCAAAAGCGGACAGTATCCCAAGCCCTCAAACCTGTCGGAGGATCGACATTCACCGAGTCTCGCCAAAATAGTGTCCGCTCCCACCTCGAAAAAAACATTTCGCAGCCAACGCAACGGACAATTGAAATCATGTCGCCACGCTCGCCGCAGACCGACGCCGAATGGGAGGCCTACCGCGACCTCCGCTGGCGCGTCCTCCGCGCACCGTGGGGCCAGCCGCGCGCGGCCGACGTCGATGAGGACCTCCCCATCGTCCACGCCATGATCACAGACGACCGCGGCCGGGCGATCGCCGTAGGGCGCCTGATCGTACTCTCGCCCGCCGAAGCGCAGGTCCGCTCCATGGCCACCTCTGAGGACATGCGCGGCCAAGGCCTGGGCGCCCGCATCATGGCGTACCTCGAACAAGCTGCCCGCGATCGGGGCGTCGCAACAATCGTCCTCAACGCCCGCGTGGACGCCGTCCCGTTCTACGCCCGCCTCGGCTACCAACCCACCGGCCCCGGCCCCACCCTCTTCGGCAGCGTCAAACACACAGCCATGCGGAAGCAACTTTCATGATCCAACGGCTTTCCCTGTTTCTGGCCCTCGTCCTCCTCGCGCCGGCGCAAGCCCTCGCCGTGCCGACGATCGACGCCATCACCCCCGTCAGGTCCGAAGTCTCCCCCGCCAGCGGCGTGGGCCAGTACGAAAAATTCGAGCTCGAAGTCGCCCTCACCGCCGAGTACGACAATCCGTTCGACCCCAACGAGGTGGAACTCGCGGCCGAATTCAC
>JANOIK010000248.1:0-1699 GCA_031407585.1 Planctomycetota bacterium
CCATGTCGCGACGCGAAAAAATCGAAGCCATGCTCGCCGACGAGCCGCGGGATGTGTTCCTGCGCTACAGCCTGGCGATGGAGCTCGACAAAGAGGGCGACCACGACTCCAGCCTCGCCCGCTTCGGCGAGCTCACGCGCGACGACCCGCCCTACGTGCCCGCGTTCTTCATGGCGGCCCAGCAGCTCGCCCGCCTGGAGCGATTCAACGAAGCTCGTGCGTTCCTCCGCGACGGCATCGACCACGCCCGCACCCAAGGTAACGCCCACGCCGCCGGAGAAATGAGCGAGTTCCTCGCATCCCTCGGCAGCGCCGGCGAGTGAGAAGATCTCTCGCAAAGGCGCTAAGGCGCAAAGGAAGACGCAAAGAAGATGTGAAGTCGGCAGTTACAAACACACCGTCTTGACCTCTTGCCCCTCTTCTCTTGTCTTCCTTTGCGTTCCGAACTTTGCGCCTCTGCGCCTTTGCGCCTTTGCGAGAGGTCTTAACGCGCCGCCTTCTTCGTCCCACAAGCCGCGACGACCGCGCACCCGGAGCAGCTCTCGCACCCGCCCTGCCCCTTCGCTTCTTCGGTGCCGCAGCCCGGACCGCAGCCTTCGCTCAGCGTGTCGGCGAACTTCCGGAACTCGACCGCCGCCTCGTACGTCTCCGCCAGCCGCCGCGTCACGTCGGCCGCGGCCTGCGGGGGGTCGCCCAGAAAATAGAAGAACAGCCCCTCGCCGTCGAACAGGTGCTCCACGTCGACAAGTGCCGCGCTCACTCCCGCGTCGACCAGCAGCCGCTCGCACGCCGCGAACGCCTCGTGCCGCTTGCGATCGAGCCGAGCCTCGAGCAAATCGTCCTGCACGCTCATCCGCCGCAAGATCTGCCCGCTCGCGGCGCCGGCCAGTGCGTTGTCCTCCGGCCCGGCCAGCACCTCGCCCACCTCCAGCCCGCGCTCGCTCCGCACCACCACCCGCGTGCGGCGGGGATAGCGCAAAGCGTCGACCGCCGCAAAGCGGCCAACGTGCCCGAGCAGGCCGTAGCGAACCACGTGGTAACCCATAACCCCATTGTGTCCCGGCCCTCGGGGCGTGCCTAGTGAAGCCGCCGCTGCCGCTCCCCCACCAACCTTGCGATCAAACCCCCGGCGGCGATACTTGGGGAACGCTTGCAGGCGTGATTCCCGGACGGCGTGGCCGTCCGGCTAGGTGAATCAGTTTCGACTACGCACGACGGACACTTTCTATGACGAGCACTGTGGACCTCCGCGAATCGACATGCTGGCACGACCTTGCCGACCGTGTGCTCGACGGCCACCGCCTCACCGAGCCCGAGGCCCTCGCCGTCCTTGCGGCCCCGGACGACCAGCTGCTCGACCTCCTCGCGGCCGCCTTCCGCGTGCGCCGCCGCACCTTCGGCCGCACCGTGCAGCTCTACTTCCTCATGAACGCCAAGAGCGGCCTCTGCCCCGAGGACTGCTCCTACTGCTCGCAGTCGAAGGTCTCCGAGGCCGAGATCCCCAAGTACAACATCCTCCGCCGCGACGACCTCCTCGCCGGCGCCGCCGCCGCCGCCGAGCGCCAGGCCAAAACCTACTGCATCGTCATCTCGGCCCGCGGGCCGAACGAGCGCGAACTCGCCGCCGTCGAAGCCATCGTCCCCGAGATCAAGGCGAAGTACGGCCTGCAAATCTGCGCGTGCCTCGGCCTGCTCACCC
>JANOIK010000940.1:0-1594 GCA_031407585.1 Planctomycetota bacterium
ACGGACTCATTCCTGGACCAATCGCGCACGCAGGCTCCTTGTCCGCTGGGAAAAGAAAGCCATCAACTATCTCGCCATGGTCCATCTTCAGTTCGCCATCACGACGCTACGAGCTGCCAAGGTTCTCGGATAGGCTCTTAGTGTCTTCGTGCCTTGGTGGTTAGTCCGAAATTTCCCCGAAGGTCACCGGCAGTTCGACGGCCGCGGCCAATCGTTTGAGATATTCGCGGCGCGGGATTTCGACGACGCCAAGCCGCCCCGTGTGGGGCGTCCATTGTTGCACGTCGAGCAACTCGTAGCCGCGGCTCTTGAGATGCTCAACCAGCCTCGCGAGCGCCACCTTCGACGCATCCCGCTGGCGGTAAAACATGCTCTCGGCGGCGAATGCTCCGCCGATCGCCACGCCGTACACGCCGCCCACGAGTTCGCCGTCGCGCCAACTCTCGACGCTGTGCGCGTGCCCCAACTCATGCAACTGCGTGTAGGCCGCGATCATGTCGGGCGTCAGCCACGTACCGCCCTCCCGGCCGTGGCCTGTGGCGCACGCTTCGAGCACGCGCGCAAACGCCGTGTTCGCCCGCACCGTAAAGCGACCACTTTGCATCGACCGCGCGAGCCGTCGCGACACGTGCATACCGTCAAGCGGCAGAATCGCTCGCGGGTCGGGAGTCCACCACAGCATCGGGTCGTCCGGATACGCGGGCCAGGGAAAAATTCCGTGGCGGTACGCATCGAGCAGCCGTTCCACGCTCAGATCGCCGCCGACAAGAATCAGGCCCTCAGGCGACGCTCGTTTCGCGGATGGAAAAAGGCTGTTGGGCATCGACGCGCAATCCGTAAGCTCCCACTTACCCAAGTCCAACCAACCCAAGTGCCCCCAGCCGGAGGGCCACTGCCCTCCGGGAACGCACCACAAACCCGCCCTCCGTCGCATCCCGGACCGCGTGGCGGTCCGGCTAGCTCGGTGGTGCGACTGCTGCCGTTCGCACGCGTCACCCAGTATAATGGGCGGAGGCGTCCGCGAGACGCCCCTCGTGACCGTCGGCCCCTTCCGCCCTGCCGCAAATCGCCCACGACCGTATGCAACAGGACCCCGACTCGCCCACGCTGCCGGCCTTTCCCGCGCACTCCGACGGTGCGCTGGTGTCGCCGCTTCGCCCGCGCAGCGCCGAGGCCTGGCAAGATCCCGTCGCCGTCGAACCCAGCGGCGGCCGGCTCCATCGGCTGCTCTGGATCTTCGCATTGCTCACCATTGTGCTCGTGGCGCCATCAGTCATCGGCAACGTGCAGTACTCGATCACCTCAGGCCGCGAACGCGCCAAGTACGACGTCGCCCGCGAACATCTCAAAGACTTTAACTTCGATCAAATTAATAACGCGTATCGGCTGATTCCCAATCTTGTGAGCCCCAGCGTCGTCAGCATCCGCACCTCGCGCGGCAGCCGCGAGGGTCAAGGTTCGGGCGTGATCGTCGACGCAGACGGCTACATCGTGACCAACAGCCACGTGATGGGCGACATCGACACCGCGGACATCCTGCTCAGCGACGGCCGCCACGGCCCGGCCACCGTCGTCGGCGTCGATCCCTACACCG
>JANOIK010000266.1:0-1571 GCA_031407585.1 Planctomycetota bacterium
GCGGGGCTCGCGCGGCGGTACGCCAACGTGAGCAGTGCCGCGAGCGTGACGCCGACTCCCGCGGAGGCGGCCCTTCCGCCCCTGCTCGACCCGGCCGTCGCCCAGCAGCAGGCGATGTACCGCATGAAGAACGTGTCGCTGGCGGTGGTGGGTTTTGAGTCGGCTCGCAACGAGTTTCCGATGTCCGCGGGGTACCGGCGGGCGACCGATCCTTCGGACCTGAGCGTGAGCTGGCGCGTGATGGTGCTGCCGTTTATGGAGCAGCAGAATCTGTTCAACCGATACAACTTTGGCGAGCCGTGGGACGGCGCGACGAATAGCGCGCTGCTGAGCTACATGCCGGCCGACTACCGTCATGAGGCGTCGATGGACGACTCGGCGACGCGGCTGCAAATGCTGATCGGCGTGGGGACGCCGTTTGGTCCCCGGCCGCGCGGGCGCGGGCAGGCGCCGGAGCGATGGCGCGGGATGCAGCAGTCCGCGTTTCTGGACGGCATGTCGAACACGATCATGGCGATCGAATCGGGGCGCGATCGCACGGTGCCGTGGATGGAGCCGCGGGATTTGCCGTTCGACCCTGCCAACCCCGTGGCGTCGCTGGGCGAGCTTGAGGCGTCGGGCACGATTGCGTTGATGCTCGACGGTTCGGCCCGGGTGATCGACCGCGGCATCGATCCGCAGGTGCTCGCTCATCTGGCGTTGTACCGCGATGAGTATGAGGCGGCGAATCCTGTTAAGGCGCTCGACTGGGCTTCGGCGGCGATGCCGGAGCCGGTGCTCGCGGCGGCCGACTCGCAAGCGCCGCTTGTCGCTGGGTCTTCGCCTCCCGCTGAAGCTGTCGCTGCGGGGGCCGGCGCGGGCATCTTCCCGGCGGACAACGCGCCTTCGCCGTTGCTTGCGGAGTTTCCGGTCGCTCGTCCCGCGTTCCACTACGCGTACGATGCGGTCAGCGGCCACTTGATGGCGGTCGAGTACGAAAACAATCAGGCGACGCTGTTCCGTTTGGATGGCGGCCTCGACGAAGTGCTCGTGACGCCCTGCCCCGCGCGGCCCACCGCCGCCGTGGCCAAGCGCTACAAGGATCGCTCGTTCTTCATAGTCGGCGGCAAGCTCGACAAGCGGGTCGACGTGTTCGACGCGAAGGACGGAAGCCGCGCGGGGTCGATCTACATCCAGACGCCCGGCGTGTATGAGTTGGCGACGAGCGGCCGCGAGGACGACCCGTACGTTTACTACTCTTCCCGGCGGGGCGAGCACTCGAGTTTTTACATCGGGCGGATCGATCTCGCCGCAATGGCGGACCAGGGCGAGATTGCGGAAGGCGGCGGCGTGACGCTTTCGGAAGACGGCGCCCTCATCTACCTCCGTGGGTACCCGAACGAGTCGGGATCGCTCAACGTGGGTCGCATCGTGGAGGGCGGGCGGCAGGAATCGCCCGACCCCGACAAGCTGATGTGCCCCGCGACGATTGAGTTCTTTTCGAACTCGGGGTCGGGGTCGTCGTCCCTCATGGTCGTCGGGCCTGGCAACTCGCTGCTCGCGCTGGGAAACATGCTGACGAGCATTACGGC
>JANOIK010000278.1:0-6103 GCA_031407585.1 Planctomycetota bacterium
TTGCTGCACTGCGACCGCCGGGCCGCCTCGCGCGCCGCCTGAACTGCGGGGAGCAAGAGCGCGACCAGCACGCCGATGATGGCGATCACCACCAACAGCTCGACGAGTGTAAACGCGGGGCGTTTTGGGGCACGAAAGCGCATCGCTTAACCCTCCTTCTACTCACCACGCGCCGAAGGGAAGCGGGGCGGCCCGGACCGTGCGAGCGAAGCCGAGCCGCCCCGTTTGAAACTTCCCAACCAAGCGTCCATCAAATCTCAATTGCGAAATCTCAGCCGCGGCGGCGACGAACAGCCGCCACGAGAGCGCCGGCAAACGCCGCCAGGGCGCCGCACGTCGGCTCGGGAACAGGGCTCGCGGCGGCGACGCCCGTCGGCTGGCCGAAGTGATTGCGCCAAATGCCGAGGTCGTTCGCATCGACGGTCCCGCTGTTGTTGGCATCGCCGTTCGCCAGCCCGCCGGCGGAGCCCAAGTTACGCTGCCAGATGAGCAAGTCATCGCCGTCCACTTGCTCGTCGCCGTTGAAGTTGGCGTTGTCCATGGGCGGCGCGGCCAGGTTCGTGTCGATTGCGATGCGGCTGAAATTCATGATGTGCGGGCCAGCCGGATCGCTCGGGTTCGGGTCCACGCCGGTTACATGCGACGGGCGCATGCCAATGGCCAGTCCATCGAACTGCGTGACCAGCGGCGTGGTCGCAATGGTCTGAACGGTGTGGGTAAACAGCGGTGTCCCCGTCGCTGTGGATCCCTCGTAGATGTTATCGGACAGGTCGAGAAGCCCGCCCTCGGCCATTTCGACCCTGAAGGTGTAGGTGTAGGTCGAGCCGTTGGCGAGCGAAAGCGTCGAGGCGATCCGCGGCGCCACCTCCGTGCCGCCCGGCATGTCGTAGGCGCCTCCACCCACGTTGGTCTGCAGCAATTCCTGGTTGTCGCTGCCCACGTCTGTCTGCGGCGGGCGGTAGAAAAACTGCCAATTGGCGCTCGCCGCCGCGCCCGGATTGCGACTGTGATATCCCACCCAGTTTTGGGCATAGCCCGTGGCGAACGTCGACGCGGCATCGCTCAAACCGCTGTTGGCGAGCGGTCCCACGCCCATCGCGTCGCCGGGAACGGGATCGACGCCGCCGGAATTGTAGAGGCCGGCCGCAAAATTGCCGCCGCCATTAAGGTTGTGAACCTTCGTCGTTATGAACGTCATCGAGAGTTCGACGTAATCGTCGACCGCTGTCAGCGTGAGCGGCGTTGAGGCGAAGCGCGCCTGGATTTCCGTAATGCCTGCGCTTGTTTGGACGCTGTGCAATTGGAGCGACCCGGGCGCAATCGAACTGGCAAGCGAATTCTTCGACGAGAGTACGGAATAGTTTGCCGATGTCGCCGTGGGGGAACCCGTCGGCGCGTTGAGCGTGCTCGTCCCAAACGTGTCGTTGAACACGGTGACGGCGCGAGCGGAACCCCCCAGGCTGACAACAATCGCCGCGACGGCGACAAGCGTTTTTCGATTCATGGATTCGTCCTCTTAAGGTGACTCAATTTCAGGCAGCGGATCTGGAGCGATGGTCCTTGTCGTTGTCCGTTTGCGGGATCGCGCACGACGACGCGCTGTGTCCCAACGACCGGCCGGCGCACCGGCGCCGCCACGCGGGTTACGAATTCCCCTCGACGTTCCAAGCAAACGGCGACGACGTCGGACGCGACATTCAATTGCGTGACTGCCGCGTCCAAGTACAATGAACAGCGTGAATTCTGGATTCTGACTGACGAGCGCCGCCTGATCTTCCGGCGGCCCAGGTCGCTGCCCCGCGACGGAGATGAGAGAACGCGCGAAGTGCTCCTCGCGCATTCCCTGCAACCTCTTCATTCATCTTGGATCGCAGCATGATTGCGGTCTAGGATCGGTTTTTGCAATAAAACACGCCCAGAGCGCAAGGGCCTTTCCGACTCTCGCCCTGCTGGCAAACTGGTCTGCGTCCGTCGTCGCCACGTGCGATGACCTCGTCTCGAGCGCGCTCCAGGGGTTCTCCGTGATTGACATGATTGCCGTCGAACGCCTCAAGCAGATCGCCTTCGCGTTTCCGCGCGGCTCGCACCAGGAAGTGTTCATCGAGGGCGTCTTCCGCTACGCCAACGAGAACAACCGCCGCTGGTCCTACGTGATGGCGCCCGAGTGGAACGCCGTCTCGATTCGACAGCTCGTTGGCTGGCCGGGGGACGGAGTGATCGCCGCGCTCAACACGCCCAAAGAAGCCGAGTGCGCCGCAAAGTTCCATCTCCCCGTGGTCAACATGTCCGGCGCGCTGGCCAAGTCGCCCGTCCCGCGCTCGATGGTCGACAACCACGCCATCGGCGTCATGGCCGCCGACCATTTGCTGGAGCGCGGCTTCGTGTCGTACGGCTTCTACGGCATGCCCGACATCGAGTACTCGAGAAGTCGCCAACGCGGGTTCAGCGACCGCCTCGAAACGAGCGGCTTCACGCCCAATGTGCTCACCCTCGCGTCGACTTTTAACATCCGCAGCAATGTCTGGCTCAAACAGCACGAACGGCTGAGCGAGTGGCTTACGGGAGTGGAAAAGCCCTGCGCCGTGTTCGCGGTTTCGGACGCCCGCGCCCGGCAAGTGATCAACGCGTGCGAGCACATCAACCTGCGCGTTCCCGAACACCTGGCCGTGATCGGCGTCGACGACCAGCAAGTGATTTGCGAGCACGTCCATCCGACCATCACGAGCATCGCGCGCAACAACATCCTCGAGGGATACGCCGCGGCGGCGATTCTCGATCGTCTCATGCAGGGCGCCGCGCCGCGGCGCACCGACCGCCTCATCGCCCCCCTGCGCGTCGTTCCCCGCGAGTCTACCGCCACGGTCGCAGTCTCGGACGAACGGCTCCGCGAAGCGCTCATCTACTTCCAGCAGCACATGGCCGAGCCGGTGACGGTCGAGGAACTGTGTAGCCACGTGGATGTGTCGCGCCGCTGGCTGGAGTATTCGTTCCGCAACGCGCTCAAGGCCACGCCGCACGAGTACATGCAACGCGAGCGGTTGATCCAGGCCCGGCGGCTGCTGGCCGACGAACCCGGGCTGCGAATCTATCGCGTCGCCCAGCGCGTCGGCATCGTTTCGGCCAAGCACTTCACGAAAGCCTTCCGCCGCGAGTTCGGCATGAGCCCGCGGGAGTATCGCGCGACGACTCGGTTCTAAGCGGCACTTTCGCCCGCGACATGGTATTCTGGAAATTCTTTCGGACCTCCGGTTTCGGCCACATCGATTCACATTTTTGAGAGATAGAGCTCATGAAGCGACAACGGTATTGGGCGATTGCCGCCATAACCGCCTTGGCGAGCGGAATGGCGTCTGCCCGCGCGGACATCATCTTCAACGACTCCTTTTCGACAAGCACGCTCAACGCCGCCGCCCCCGCGGCGCCAACGTCCACCTCGACCGACTACGCCGTGCTTTCGACGAGAAACGCCACGGCGAGCTCCATCGCCCCAGGATTGCTCAAGGTCACGAACATTCCGACGAGTTCCGGTTTCACCGAAGTGCAGGCGCGGTTTTATGCAGCCCCGCTCACGCTGGCGGTCGACGGAGACTACGTCGAGCTGAGTACGACCTTTTCGCCCCTTGGCGTCCTGTACGCCTCCGGCTCCAGCATCTTCGGAGTTGGCCTCTACAACTCGCATGGGATATCGCCGGTCCCGGGCGGCGCCATGAACAATGGCTTGCTAAATTCCACGGACGCGACTTACGCCACCGGCTACGCTGCGGGCTGGGAGGGCTTCGCTAGCAGGAACTTCCCCGCGGGAGGTAGTGCTCAACTAATAACGCGCCCCGCACAGACTGATATAGTCAACGAGAGCCAAGATCTCTTGTTCAACAACGCTGGGACAGGCGCGTTCGACAATCCTTTGGGCGCCATATTGGCGCCCCCTGCGGTCTCGACCGTGATGTTCACGAACGGTTCCATCTACACCTGCACGTTCAGACTGACGCTCGCCGCGGGAGGTGTGATCGATGTTTCTGACAAGATCTACGAGGGAGTAGGTACAAGCGGAACGATTCTCCTCTCGCACGCAGCGCAGACAACGGGGGTACAGACGATCGCGACGCAATTCGATGCGTTCGCGATCGGTTTTCGCGCAATGAACGATGTCACCAACCCCGTCCCTGAGCACGTGCTCAACATCAGTCGGATACAAGTGACGTCAAACGTACCTGAGCCGGCCTCGCTCATCGTTGGTGCGACGTGCGGCCTTGCCTTGGTAGTCGCCGGCCGTCGACGCACCGTTTGGTAAAACGTTTTTTTGAGCGAGGGCAGCTTTAATCGGCTGATCCAGGCATGGCGCCTGCTGTCCGACGAGCCCGGGCTGCGCATCTATCGCGTGGCCCAGCGCGTGGGCATCGTTTCGGCCAAGCACTTCACAAAGGCTTTCCGCCGCGAGTTTGGCATGAGCCCGCGGGAGTATCGCGCGACGACGCGATTTTGAAGCTCGCACTGTTCGTCGGTCGCCCTGGCAAAGTCTCTGTGCGGTCACGGCGTGCTTTTATGCAAGGACTTTGCCTTGCTGCAACCGCGGGGCCATCTAGCCTGAACTGTGGGGCAGTGTCGCGTCTCAGATCCTGGGGCGCTGCGCGGATACTTTTCTCGGCGTTCGATGGACACGGCCGCGATCGGCTGCGCTCATCGCTCGGACGCCGTCTCGTACTGCGACTCTGATTCACTTTTTTGGGGAGGTTGACAGCTCATGAAACGACACAAGTTGCTCGCACTGGCCGCGATTTCGGCGCTGGCGAGCGGGGCGGCGCTCACGCCGCGTCCTTCTCAGGCAGCCACGCTCGCGCTCAGCGCCGTGGCCGATGTTGAAGTTGGCGAACGGCCAGGCGAGGACCGAGGCGCCGGCGGGGGTACGAGCATCAATATCCGGACAATCACCACGCCGGTCACTGGCAACCGCAACGAGATCATTGGATTGCGGTTCGACACCACGGGGGTCAACTTCGCCAACGTCACGGCCGCAACTCTCAAGATGGTTTGGCATCGCGATAGCAATACCAACAGCCGGCCGTGGGTGCTCTACGGGGTCAACGACGGCGCCGTCGGCGGCGACAACAATGGCATGACGCCCGGCTACGATGACAACACCTGGTCGGAAGCGGCCGTCAGAATGTCGACCATGCCCGGTCTTATCTACGACGGCGACTCCACGACGCAAGGAATCAACGGGGCCACGACGACGAATCTCGGAACCGGCACGTTCGTGCCTCCGGCGGTTACCAAGGGATCCGTGTACACATTCGCCCCGGCATCGCTGCTGACATTCCTCTCATCGCACCCTGACAATCTGGTTTCACTGCTGCTCGCGGCGCCGAGCAATAGCACCCAGACCGGCCAGGACCGCTTCGCCACCAAAGAAGCCACTTCGCTGGACGCGGGAGCGCCAACCGGACCTGCGGGATCATTCGCTCCGATACTCGAGCTCACGCTCGTGCCCGAACCCGCTTCGCTGACGCTGGTCGCCGTCATGGGCCTCGCCCTGGCCGCGACTCGCCGGCGACGGGCCGCTTGATCGATCGTGACATTCGCGGGGCAGTGCGAGCGGCCGAAGGGTACATTGGCCGATGGCCGCTCGCATCTCCGCGATTATTGTTGGCAGCTATCCAGAGAGGACCCACGCGATGCTCCCCAACTCTCAACGATGGATTGGAGTGGTGGCTGCCGCGATCACGGTCGCTGCCGCGTCGGCGCGCATCGGCCTCGCGACCGACTTCTTCGTGAACCCCACCGGCGCCGGCGGCGCGTTCACCAGCGTGCAAGCCGCCGTCAATGCCGTGCCCGCGGGCACGGCCGCCAACCGCACGAACATCTTCATCGTCCCCGGCATCTACACCGAAACGACCGGCGCCAACTCGAACCTGAACATCGCCAAGCCATTTCTCACCCTCGTCGGCCAAGGCGCGACGCCCACCGACGTCATCATCCGCAATAGCGTGCCCGGCCTTACCGGCGCCACGCGACTGCAAAGCGGAGCCAGCGATTTCCTCGCCACGAATCTCACCTTCGCCAACACGCTCGGCGACAATAACGGCCAGGCCGTCGCCCTGCGCAA
>JANOIK010000301.1:0-2479 GCA_031407585.1 Planctomycetota bacterium
GCGGGGCTAAATGGCGTTTTTTGATTTCGTACCATGAGCATTGATCCCCACGTCATTCGCATCCTCGACGCCTCGCTGAACCGCGCGGCCGAAGGGCTGCGCGTCGTTGAGGATTACACGCGGTTCGTCCTCGACGATGGCCATCTCACGGAGTTGCTCAAGCAACTTCGCCACGATCTCGCCGCGGCGGCAGCGGTGATCCCCACGGCCGAGCGGAGCGCGGCGCGGGATACGCCACACGACGTCGGAACTGCAATCACGACGCCGTCTGAGTCGACGCGCACCGACGCCTGGGCCGTCTGCCAGGCGAGCCTCGAGCGCACGAAGCAGTCGCTCCGCAGTCTTGAGGAGTACAGCAAAGTCGCGGCGCCCGCGTGGGGGGCAGTTTTCGAATCGCTTCGGTATCGGCTCTACACGATCGAAGCGGCTCTTGGACGCACCATCGACGCAGCGGATCGGCTCGCTGACATGCGGCTGTGCGTGCTCATCGACGGATGCGAATGTGAGCCAAAGTTTGAAGGCTTAGTTCGAGAAATCGTTGCGGCGGGCGTCGGGGCAATACAGCTCCGCGACAAAGTTCTGCCCGTGCGACAGCTTGTCGGCCGCGCGCGCCTCCTCATGCATCTAGTTTCCTCCGGCTCCCTCCCCCTGGAGGGGAGGGCTGGGGAGGGGGGGCGCGGCGGGTGCCAGCGTTCAACACCCCTCCCTAACCCTCCCCCTCAAGGGGAGGGGACCGGAGAATTTCAAGATCGCGTTCAGCGCCCTCTCATCATCATCAACGACCGCCCCGCAGTCGCCGCGGCGGTGAACGCCGATGGCGTCCACCTCGGCCAGGACGACTTTACCGTGAAGGACGCCCGCGCCGTCCTCGGCCCGCGAAAGCTCATCGGCGTGTCATGCCATTCGATCGAGCAAGCACGACAGGCCGTGCTCGACGGCGCCAACTATCTCGGCGTCGGTCCGACGTTCCCCTCGGCGACGAAGCACTTCGACGCCTTCCCCGGCGTGGAGCTTCTCAAGCAGGTTGCCAGCGAAATCCGACTTCCCGCGTTTGCAATCGGCGGCATCACGATTGCAAACGTTCGCCAGGTCCGCGAAGCCGGGTTCGCAGGAATTGCGGTGAGCTCGGCCGTCACGAGCGCGCCGTCCCCCGCTGCCGCTGCGCAGGAATTGCTTGCGGCGCTCGATAACGGCCCGTAGAAAATGTGCCGCCCCGAGGAGTATGATAGGTGGTCCGCGACTCGCCCTTCGCTCACGGACAAGTGACCACGGACCACTGACACCTTCACATGCTCCACGCAGTGATCATGGCCGGCGGATCGGGCACGCGATTCTGGCCCGCCAGCCGTGCCGCGACGCCCAAGCAGCTTCTAGCCCTCGTGGGCAAGGAAACGATGCTGCGCCAAACGGTCGACCGCTTGGGCGATCTCGTGACGCCCGAGCAGATTCTGATCGTCACGAACGAGCGGCTCGTGCCCGCAGTCGCCGAGCAGCTTCCCGAGCTGCCGCCCGCGTCGCTCGTGGGCGAGCCATGCAAACGCGACACGGCGCCCTGCATCGGACTCGCCGCGCTCTTGGTAAGCCGTCGCGATCCCGACGCCGTCATGGCCGTGCTGCCCTCGGTCCACGTCATCCGCCGCACCGAACGGTTTCAAACCGCCATTCGCCACGCCGTGGCACTGGTCAACAAGCAGCCCGAGCGAATCGTTACCTTCGGAATTTGCCCCAGCTATCCGGCCGAGACCTTCGGCTATATCCAGCGCGGCGCGGGGCTCGACATGTCCGCCGGCGCGGCGCCGACGTTCCTCGTGCGGCGATTCCGCGAGAAGCCCGACGCCGCGACGGCCGCCGACTATGTCAACTCGGGCGACTACTACTGGAACAGCGGCATCTTCGTCTGGAAGGCGAAGACGATCCTCGCCGCGCTCGCCGAGCGGCAGCCAGAGATGCTCGTCCACCTGCGGGCGATCGTCGACGCTTGGGACACGCCCGCTCAGGCGGAAACGCTTCGCCGGGAGTTCACCGCCATCAAGGGCATCTCGATCGACTACGCCGTAATGGAGCACGCCAAGAGCGTGGCGGTGATCGAGGCGCCGTTCGATTGGGACGATCTGGGGAGTTGGAAGTCGCTCTCCCGGCTCGCCGGCGCCGACCGATTCGACAACACGATCGTTGGCCGGCACCTGGGACTCAACACCACCGGCACGATCGTCCGCACCGACGACGGCCACTTGGTGGTGACAGTCGGCCTGAAGGACATGCTCGTCGTACACACGCCCGAGGCGACGCTCGTGGCGAACAAACACGATGAGGAAGCGATCCGCGAGATCGTGAAGCAACTTGAATCCCGCGGCTGGAGCGACTACCTGTAATTCACCCGTTTAGCCGCGACGCGAAGGAGCAAACGAGCACGGTCGCCGGTGGCGACCGAGCGCAGTGCGGTAGTCCTCGCCGTAGGCGCCGAAGCGGAGCGCGTTGC
>JANOIK010000344.1:0-2566 GCA_031407585.1 Planctomycetota bacterium
TTTGCAGATGGTGGGGCACGCGATCGATGTTGTGTGCCCCGATAAGAAGAAGGGCGACACGGTTGCCACCGCGATTCACGATTTTGAGGGGCAGCAGACTTACAGCGAGAAGCGTGGGCACAACTTTCCGATCACGCTCGACTGGAGTGCGGTGAAGCCGGAAGCGTACGACGCGCTGGTGATCCCCGGCGGACGCTCGCCGGAGTATTTGCAGCTGGACGAGCGCGTGCTGACGCTCGTGCGGCACTTCTTCGATTCCGGCAAGCCGGTCGCCGCGACGTGTCACGGTCCGATGATCCTGGCCGCCGCCGGCGTGGTGCGCGGGCGGCGCTGCCAGGCGTATCCCTCGGTGCGCCCGCAGCTCGCGGATGCGGGGGCCATGTGGGACGCGCCTTCGGCGGGGCTCGACAGTGCGTGCGTTGATGGCAACCTCGTGACCGCGCCGGCGTGGCCGGCGAATCCGGCGTGGATGCGGGAGTTTTTGCGCGTGTTGGGGACGCCGGTCGGGGGGTAGCGCTTGGCGGCGTGCGCGCGCTCCGCTGCGGTGGACCTCCGTGAGTGCGGCTAAACGCGCGTTGGCGGCGCTTGCGTTCCCCGTTTAGCCGCGACGCGGTAGCGGAGCGCGGCCTCGCGAATTGCTTCACGACAAAAACGAGAGCCCGGCGTCGACAGTCCGTGCCGACGCCGGGCTCAATCTGCCATCGAAGGGGGGAGGACACCCTACGAATTCAACCGCGGCCCTGCGGTCTTAGCTACCGATCGCACGTTACGCGGCAAGGCGGACTGCGCCGCGGAATTGCTCGACCCCGGCGAGGAACTCTTCGAAAATTCGCATGTCGAGCGCCGACGCCGTCGCGGCTTCGGGATGGAACTGCGTGCCGAATGCGAACCAGTCGGGCATCGAGCTCTCGATGGCCTCGACCACGCCGTCCGGACAGCGGGCAGTCACCTCGAAGCCCGGCGCCACGTCGTCGACCGCCATGTGGTGCATGCTGTTGACGCGCAGCTCGCCGTCGCCGTAGACGCGATCCATGATCGAGCCGCGCACCAGCTGCAGCGTGTGGCGGTGATCCGGATCCAGCGGATCCTTGTGGGGCAGGGCGTTGGGCATGTCTTCGGGGATGTGCAGCAGTAGGTTGCCGCCCTGCGACACGTTGATGAGCTGCATCCCGGCGCCGATGCCGAACACAGGCATCCGCCGCTCGGCCACGAGCCGCATCATCATGCGATCGAACGTCTCGCGGCGGGTGTCCTGCAGCCGCACGGTCGGGTGGAGCATCCAGCCGTCGCGACGCGGGTCGAGGTCGGCGCCGCCGATGAGCATCACCGCGTCCACCCGATCGAGCATCTGTTCGACGTCTTCCTCGCACTCGTAGGGGGGGAGGAGCATAGGCAAACCGCCGGCCTGAAGAACGGCATCGAAGTACCCGGCGGCCGCGTAGGCGAAGGCCGGCGCATCGTGCTTGGCGGGGCGGTAATCGGTATTGATGGCAATGATCGGCTTAGACATGCGAGAAATCCTTTCTGACGCCAGATGGCGTGGCCAGTAAAAATCCCTACTGGCGAGGCAAGTTGCCCGAAGATGCCGGAGCGGGCAGAGTCGAACCAGAACGGCGGCGCCAGTGGCCCCCATCGGCTCGCGGCGTGCGGTCGTCATCCGGACGACGGCCCCCGATCAACTAAGCACAACTGCGGCGCTACGGCTGCCGCGAGAATGGCTAGCCTGAGCACGGTGCTTATGAAACGCGTGACTGGCCCATCCATGGAGCATGTCGCGCGTCGATTGACTTGAGGCGGCGTCCGACGCGACTCGAACCCGAGGGCTCCATGCGTGGAGCCACACGTCGCGAGCGTTTCGTCGGATCGACTTCCCTATCCTTCGGCCTCGAACTCCTTGTGTGATCGACCGTGTCACCGGTCTCAGAAAGGCGAATGCAAGTCTTTGCGAAACCTTAAGGCACGCGAGAACATTTGGCAAACGAATTCACCATCTTGCGGTGAACTGGGGGGAGGCCCCTACTAGATGGCGTAAAACGGAGGTTTTTGCGATGTTGACGCTAGCACTCGGTTTTGCCCCGATTCGGCGTCATTTGATGAACATGTCGCGAACCAAGTCGTACCCGATCGCGAAAATCGCCGCGTCGACCAGCAAATGGCTGAACCAGGGCCCTAGGAGCGATCCTGTGCGGTGGTAAAGCCAGGCCCACGCGGCCCCGCCGATCGCGATGCACGCCGAGAACAGGTACGTGGCTGGGTTGGAAAAACCGAAATAGAAGCCGAGCACCAACACGTGGTGAGCCATGAACCCGAGCGCCGAGACGCCGATCGCGACGCCGAGTGTGGTCCAGCGGCGAAGCTGGCCGAACACGAACCACCGCCAGTAATACTCTTCGAGCAGCGAGTGAAACAGGCTGTAGAACACGCAGAGCGCGGCGTACTTCGCCGCGCTGTCGATGCCCGCGCCCGCGACCTTGCTGCGAATGGCCGGAGCGGCGGACGCGACGAGCGCCGAGTCGCCAAGGGCGCCGAAGTAGAGGGCGAACATTGCCCCGGCGACCGCGGCTCC
>JANOIK010000346.1:0-9089 GCA_031407585.1 Planctomycetota bacterium
CCAGTGGCTGCGAACATGCTCATGGTCGGCCCATTGACACCCGGGACAGGAACTAGCGTCGCCGCAAGCATTTAGCGTCTTCCAACTCCTGGAAAATCGACGACTTTAGAGCTGTGCCAGGCGCCTCCGCTGCCCATGGCGACATCGGCGCCTGGCAAATCATATTTGTGTTCCGACAAGCGGGCTCGGCGATGACTCCTCGGCGCTGATCGACGGAATGAGTTTGGAGCCGCTCGACCAAGCGGCGTCTTGAGACGCTCGGCTCGAACATCGTCGGACCGTCAACCCAACCA
Source organism: Planctomycetota bacterium (assembly GCA_031407585.1). Classification (GTDB taxonomy): domain Bacteria; phylum Planctomycetota; class Planctomycetia; order Pirellulales; family Lacipirellulaceae; genus Lacipirellula. Next base: position 294 of record JANOIK010000346.1, read on the forward strand.
TTGCGATACTCTTATGCGTCCGATTCGGCGATTAAAATATTCACCCCTGAAAAAGTGCAATGCGGCATGGCGATGGCCCCTTAGATGTCGTTGACGCATGGTGCGACTACCCCCCGCCCCGAGATATTGCAAGAAGTTGTGGATGAAGAATTTCAGGCGGCGGCTTCTTGGGGTTTGACCGATACAGACTCATCGCGATAATGCGAAAACGTTTTGCCGCACTTCGGCCGTCGAATACCTTTTGGCCGGCAGAAACTTCATGAGATAAATGGTGTCCGAAGCACAAATAGCACCGAGGTCGGTCAACGAGGGCGCGGCCAAAGCCCGAGCCGACGGAGATTCTTGACTTGCACGGTCACCCTCGGTTGCGCTGCGGCCGGCTTGGGCACGCTTGCCCGGCCACCGGGGAAGACCCATTAAAGGAGGCGCCGCTGTGAACCCCCGACTGTTCACCTTTATTGGCGGAATGGCAGGCGAGTGGTCGGTGGTGGAGGCCAAGGCGATCGTAGGCGATGGCATGCCCGCGGTCGAGCGGATCAACATCGTCGCAGGCGCGGCGCCGACCATGCCCGAAGGAGGAAAGTGGATGCTCCATGGCGTCACCAGCAATGAGCGCTACATCACTCATGCCGAGAAGAATCAGTTGGTCGAGAAGCAAGTCGCACTCGGCCGTTCGGCGTCCACCCACGCTGCCCTGATTCCGATCCGCAAAAGCGCGAACTGGTGGGCTCTGCCCCAGGACGAGCGGCGAGCTATCTTTGAGGAACGTTCCAAGCACGTCACCGTCGGGTTGAGGTACCTGCCGGCTGTTGCCCGACGACTACATCACTGCCGAGACCTGGGTGAGAGCGAGCCATTCGATTTTCTGACGCTGTTCGACTATGCGAAGGCGGATGCCGCGCTTTTCGACGAAATGCTGGCGGAATTGCGATCCAGTGAGGAATGGAAGTTCATCGAACGGGAAGTCGATATCCGCCTGGTGCGCGTAGGTTGATGCCTGGCCAGGCTCTGCACCGGACCCGGCGGGCATGTCGGCCTCAGCGACTTCATGGCTCCCCGTGCTCGCTTGGCAGCCAGCTTTGGGTAGTGATACCGCGCCAGATCCCGAGCGGCTTGAAACGAGGCAAGTATCAACCTAGTTTTGACACGGGTTTAATCGACTCCCCTCCACCCGCACCCGGCGATCACAACAACACTTTGTCGCAGCAGAGGCCGAATCCCAGGGGCCGCGAACATTCTCATGGTTGGCCCATTTACACCCCTAGCTTGAAGTGGTGTTCCAGAAAGCCCTTAGCGAATTTCAAGCTTTTGGAGAACTGACGACTTGAACCGCAAAAGCACAAGTCGGACCTGAAGACAGCCCAAGAGGGTGTGCCCTTCGACGGTTCCGCGAGCGAAACCAGCGGGACGAACTTGGCGAGCCAACAGAAGTTGACGTGCGACAAGTTCAAGTCGAGCGAAGTTGTCGCTGCCCGGAAATCTTCCTAGCAGGTGCGTGCAGCGCGGTTCCAGTAACGAATCACCGCTCCGGTGATCGCGGCGATGCCAAGCATGACGCTGGCGGATACTTCGGGTACAGCAGCGGTAGTGATCGTCAGCACCGGTTTCGGGAAGTGCGACAGATGCACGTCAGTCCCGCCAAATATCAGCTCGCTTCCTTCGACAAAACCGCCCATAAACATCCGTGAATCAAAACTCCAGGTGGGCATCCAGCCGGTCAACACCACGTCGCCGCCCGCCTTCATCTCCAGCAGCGTCAATCCGGCGGGACCCAGCGAAATGACGATCGGGTCCGGAGGCGGCGGCCCTCCCATCGTGAACCCAAGGGGGGATGCGATCGGTGCATCATCCATCGCGCCGAAGATCCCCGTGATTTCGGGTGGCGTTAGCATGGTGGAAGTGAACTTTGAAACCGGCAGGCCAGGATCGAAAACGCCGCCCAGTTGAAACTCTTCAAACGTGTCTGAAGGAATCGGGTCCGGCGGCGTGCCCGGCCCTTTACCGAAGATCAATCCCCCGAAAATAAGTTTCAGCTCAAGCGTGGCGCTGACCACGTCGCCGCTGACCCCCGACAGGTCGAAATGAAAGAAGCTGCGCCGCTCCGGCGTGCGTCCGCCGCCGGTCAGGGAGCCGTACCCGACATAGTAATTCTGAAACGACGGCAAATTATCGGGCGAGGCGCCGCCGGCGTAAAACCCGCCAACCTGGACGGGTTCGAGGACGACTACGTCCGCCCGCGCGGTACCGGCCACGAGGAAGCACAAAACGATCGCTGGGGATAATACTCGGCCCATGCGTTAACTCCCGCTGAAAAGACGCCGCGATTTGCAGTACGCAAATAGTTTATCCCCCCCGAATGTTGATTGCAAAGGTTTTGATTGTCGCCTCTCGCGACGCACCCAAACGGGAGGGTTTTACCTCGGAGACCATGGGAGTTCTCGCTTTTCGGCGACTGCAGTGGACCGATTGGGGAAGCACAAGGCTAGAATGGCGTCCCCAACTGATGTAGGACCGTCGATTCGGCGACGACAACGCACCGTCTGTCACGCTCGGCACTCTTCTCTTAAAGGGAATTCGCATGACTCTGCTTCGTGAGGTCTTTGTCGCTACGAGCTTAATAGCAATTCCTTTGAACTCCGCTGTCGGAGCTTCACGGGTCTATTTCACTGATCCTGGCCAGAGTGATCAGCTCAGCCGCATCAATCTTGACGGTTCGGACCTAGACGTCGTTACTGCATTTCCTTCGATTGTCGATCCGCGGGCATTGGCGATCGACGGCGTGAACGGCCGAGCCTACTACTCCTCCGGCAGCGTGCTTCAGCGAGTCAACTTCGACGGCTCTGGATTGACGTCCCTCGTCGCATCCGGCGGCTCCGTGCCGACTGACATCAACCTCGACGTGACCGGGGACAAGATGTATTGGTCTGTCGACGGAACGGCAGGGGTCAAGCGATCAACGCTCGCCGGCACTGGCGTAGTGACGCTTGTTTCCCAGTCCCTCTTAAACTCGCTGGTCGGCGTTGACCCACTCGTGCGGGCCGACGCCGTTTCAAGCATTGCGCTCGATATCGTTGGAGGACGTCTCTACTGGGCGAACGGCCGGCGCCTCAATTCGATGCCCCTTTCGGGCGTCGCGTCAGCGGGCGACGCTATGCATCAATTTGAATTGTCTGGCGCAGGCGATATCAACAAGATCAAGCTCGATCTCGACAATGGCCACGTCTACTGGACCAACAGCACAGGGAGCGTCGTGCAGCGGGCCGGACTCACGGGCGCGGGTCAGACAACCTTAGTGAGCCGGGGCTTTGGTCGACCGGCGGGCATCGCCGTCGATGTGACGGGCGGCAAGCTCTATTTTGGCGACTCGCTCGGCGTCGGCGGGCGCGGAGAAATCCTCAGCGCGAATATCGACGGCTCCAGTCCGCTCGTCATCTATCCTTCGGGCTCCACCCTATTCTCCCCGCTCGACTTAGAATTTGGCCCGGACGTCGCGACTCCTGAGTTTCAGGAGGCCGATTTTGAAGAAGATCACGACGTGGACGGGGATGACTTGGAATTCTGGACGACGAACTTTGGGCTTTCACCGTTTGCCACGCACAAGCAAGGCGACGCCGACGCCGACGGGGACGTGGACGGCGATGATTTTCTCGTGTGGCAGCGACAGCTCGCTGTCCCCGCGACCGTGCCTGTGAGTGCAGCCATTCCGGAACCCGCGACTCTACCATTGCTGGTCTCGGGAGTGCTCGCGATGATGTTTCGACGACGTGTTACCCGTGTCGTAAACACCTGCGTCGATGACAATTCCATCCGTTGTTGACACTGGTTTAAACCACTCCCCTCCTCCCGCACCCGGCGGTCACAACAACACTTCTCGTCGAAGTTGCCCGAAACCCAGGGTGTGCCAACATTCTCATGGTCGGACCTCCGGGCGTCTCACCGTAACCCGGCCGCCCTGCACAAAAAACTCGTGTGGGTTCGTGTTCCGAACCGCACGCTTACCGTCTCGCAACGCCCGCCCCATCCTCGCCCATCTGCGAAATCCGCGGACAACCGCCCTTGAATGCGACGCATCCCTGTCTCCCCAAATCGTTGCCCCCACCGCCCAGCGTGATTACACTTCGGCTTAGTCGTAGACGCCAACCCGCGGCAACGATGCTCTATGAGAGCCGCGGCGTCCAGGTCCCTTTGTGCGTCGCCGCCGCTGCGAATCGAACCAGTACCCCAGCGCCGTGAACGCACGCCTTACCAATCTCGGCAATACGCTCCTAGCGTTCGCGACGCCTATTCACCAGGCGCGGTACGAGCGAACGGATGACTTCAACGCCCAGTTGGCGCAGCGAATCCTCGCCCTTCGCGACGCGTCAACCGGAGTGACGCGCAGCAACGTCGGCGGCTGGCACAGCGACGCCGATGTGCTCGCCAGGCTGGGCGAGCCGTTTGGGACCCAACTCGGAAAAATGTTCGCGGAGTGCGTTCGAGCGGCCGTCTTGGCGATGGTCGACCAAATTGAACCTTGGCCCGACACGATCAAGATGGACGCCTGGGCGAATGTCAATGAGAGCGGCGATTGGAACTCTCCGCACATTCACCCGGGCAGTCCCTGGAGCGGCGTCTACTACGTGGCCACCGAGGGCGACGCCGGCGGCGAGATCGTGCTCACCGATCCCCGCACCGCCGCCTTGATGTGCTCCCACCCGTTGAACCCCTTCACGGCGACAAATCAAGTGACAATGGCGCCCGCGGCAGGCATGATGTTGGTGTTTCCCGCTTTCGTGTATCATTCCGTCCGACCCTACCGAGGCCAATCGCCGAGAATCAGCGTGGCATTCAACCTGCGCTGAAGCCTCCAGAAGTCCGTACCGCCGTCAACGGAGCAAGCCGCTCCGCACATCTGGGAGAGGGACCATGCCCATTCGCCATTTCTTTGCGCTCGAGCGACGCTTGAAATTCTCTGGCATCAAGCCGCGGCGCCGCGCGGCCATGTTCAAAGCCGCCGCCGTGGTCCTGCCCATGCTCGCGCCTGCCAGCGCTCCGGCCGCCATCGTCATAGGCACGGTCGATGCCGGATCGGCTCAGGAGGGCGACGTCGTCACCATTACGCTCGATAGCAACAGTCCGACGCTGGTCGCCATCAGCGGCAACCTGACGATTGCGGGCGACAATGTGCCGCCCGACGTGACCGGCGTGCCCTCCGTCCACTCGTACACCCCGCTCCAGGACGGCACGTACGACTGGGCCGCGTCCGGCAGCCTTACGGATGAGAACGAGACGTCTACTTGGTCGACGGACGGCTCCTTCACCATCTTCAATGTCGCGCCCACGATTGAAAGCGCCGCACTGAACGGCGTGAACGACAACCTAACGGTGAACGAGGGCGACGCCGTCGGCGCGCAGTTGACTTCCAACGACCCCGGCGCGGATGGTCACACGTTCGGCGTCGCCGTCGACTTCGGGACCCAGCTCGACGCCGGCTCCGACGCGAGCACTTCCGGCACGCGGTCGTCGCAGACCGTCGATGTGACGCAGGCCAACGACGGCGTATTCACAATCAATTTCGCGGCCACGGACGACGCCGAGACCACCTACGCGTCTCGCACGCTGACGGTGAACAACGTGGCGCCGGAGATTGTCACGGCGTCTCTCGACCCGGGCAACGGCGCCGTGTTCGGCGACCTGACCGTGCCCGAGGGGACGGACGTGACCGCGGCGATGAGCTCGATGGATTCAGGCGCCGATGCGCACGAATACCTGATCGACAACCAGGATGCCGGCGACGACGGCAATACGTCGGGACTGCGGCAGTCGCAGGCCGTGTATGTGACGCGCAACCAGGACGGCGTTTACCCAATCGACTTCAGTGTGACCGACGATCACCCCGAGCAGCCCACCGCTACGAGCCTGACGCTGACCGTTACAAACGTGGCCCCCACGATTACCTCCGCCACGCTCAACGGCATCGACGGCGATTTGACGGTGAACGAGGGAGACGCGGTGACCGGGCTGCTGGCGTCGATCGATCCCGGCGCCGACGGGCACGCCTTTGCCATCAACAACGTCAACGCCGGCGTGGACCCGACCACCTCGGGAACGCGCACATCAACCTCCGTTGACCTGACCCAGGCGGATGACGCAGAGTTCGACGTGGAATTCTCCGCTACGGACGACGACGAGACGACCACGCAGACGCGGCGGCTCACGGTGCTGAATGTCGCTCCCGAGTTCACCGCGTCGCCCTTGGACGACACGCTCGATTTCAGCGTCACGAGCGAGTTTTCATTCTACGCCGAGGCGTCGGATCCGGGAGTCAACGACGTCCTCTCCTACGCCTGGGACCTGGACGGCGATGGCGACCACGACGATTTCACGGGTCCCAGCGGCACGTTCGACTTCGCGAGCCTGATGCTGGAGATGGACGCGGATTTGGACCTGGCGGTGCGCGTCGACGACGGCGACGGCGGAGCCGACCTCGCAACATTCCGCCTCTCCGTCATCAACGTCGCCGCGGTCCCCGAAGCCAGCTCGCTCCTCTTCCTCACCGCCGCGGGAACCGTAGCCTGTGCGCTGCGCCGGCGCTGCCGTGGGGTGAGTTAAACACCCTTCGGTCCCCCTGAGATGAGCGGACTCCCTAAGCGAGTCGCCGCCGCGATCTGGACCGGCATTGCCAAGCGAGAACTCCTCCGATGAGTCCGAACAAAATGCGGGCCGATGACGGCTCGGGAACAGCAAATCCCGGAATTGGAGGCGTGGCCGAAGAGCCCAGTTGGCGTTGCCACGCCAACAGATCGTCGCCATCGACGTCATGATCGCCATCGGCGTCGCCCTGCAATTGCGTCGCGACTCCCCCTGTCGCAAACCCATTTCGCCAGTTGCCAAGGTCCTCGCCGTCGACGCGGGTGTCAAAGTTGAAATCCGCCGAGAGATTCACGGCCTTGGCGATTCCCCGTTGACCGTTCGAGAGGGAATACTGAAACGTCAGGTTGCCGCTTCCATCCGGATCGATTCCAAACCGTCCAAAGTTGATCACGGTGACCGTGCCGCCGAAGAGGGAATCGCCTAGTTTCAAAACGCTTTGCAGCACGCCGCCGCGGGCAGTAAACAGCCCGGAACCTCCCAAATAGGAGGCGCCGAACGCCACCGTGTCGCCCGCAATCGTTGGTGGGCTGAAGGTCTGGAAAGTGCCGCTTGGCGCCGGATCGCCGGTCTTGACGATCGTAGAGAGCTCCGCTCCGCTGCCCAAAAATAGGCCTTCATGATTCCCCGGATAAAACGCTTTCATCGCGACGCTTTCGCCGCTGATCGTGGGACTCGCGGTAAGAAAGGCGAGGGGGAAAAACGTACCGACGGGAGCCGGGTCTCCCCCCTTCGCGATGGTGACAAGCTCCTCGTCGCCCGCGGCGAAAACCCCCGCATCCGCGCCGTAACGGCCCGTGAATGCCACGCGGCCGCCGGATCCAATCATCGGATTCTCAAAGTCCGTGAACGTTCCGCTCGGAGCCGCGTCGCCATCGCGGGCGATCGTGGCGAAGTGGCCGAGAGTTTCTGTAAAGATGCCAACGCCGGCGGGACCACTTCCTAGGAATCGCGCCTTGAACGCAATCGTATCCCCATAAAATGAGGGATCGAAAAACGCGCCGAAAGACCCCTCCGGCCCGACGTCGGCGCTTTGAGCAACGGAGGCCAGGGCGCCGCCGGAGCCCTTGAGGATGCCGGAGGTAAACGTTCCCCCAGCGCTTCGCAGGTCGCCGCGAAACGTCACAAGATCGCCGCTGATTGCCGGTTCAGAGAATGTTCGGATGGTTCGAGTGCCAATGGGATCGTCGTATCGCGCAATGGTCGTGACCGCGCCGCCCTCACCCCTGAAAATCCCGCTGACTCCCGCATAACGCCCGCTAAACGCAACATTGCCGCCATGGATGGCCGGGTAGACTCCAAAGTCGGAAAAATTGCCCGACGGCGCGGCCGACGATTTATCGGCAACCTTGAGAAAGGCATACGCCGCGACGCACCTATTTGGCACGAGCGCGCAGCATGCGAGAGCCAGCAGCACGAGGAAGCGGACGAGTCCCATAACCTTTTCCAGCGGCATCGTCGACAGCCAGAGCTCGGTCGCGGCAGCGAATGCGCCCGTTCAAACAGCTTAATCCCAGCCTCGCAGGCCGACAATGCTTCAGGGGGGATGGCTGCCGTAGGTCAGCCTTTCCAGGCTGACGGGCGCAACAAACGGCGCCGCCGATCTTCGGCGCATGTCAGGCCAGAAAGCCTAACTTACGATCGCCGCGTGCAGCTTGACTTTCCTCTGAAGCATGCGTACACTGATTGTGTACAAATGTAACGATTAGTTCTCGGAGGGCGCCAGCCGCCCGACAAGATCGTAACCCTAGACCCATCGTCGTGATCAAAATCTCCAACTCCCATGCGCCTCGCACACCGCAAAACCATCGTGTTTTCTCGAAGCATTGCTCGTCGTGCGCGCGCCGGAGCGAGGAATTTTGTCACCATCAATGCGATTTTCCTCCGCGGCGCGCGAGCGCCCACTCGAGGAAACTCGGCGCCCCGACGCTCGCCGCCGAAACAGGCGATTCCAAAATTCCCAACCGACTCGCACGAAACCCGAGGAATCCTCGCAACCGGCTTAGCCAAGATGGCATTCTGTAAAACACCCCCGTTCCAAAATCCCATCACGAACTGTCCAGCTAACCCCGCTACAATGGAGGCGTCCGCTCGATCGACCAACATTCTCGGTCTGGCCGCCCTCGTCCCCATGTTCACTCACTCCCTCACCTTCGACCGCCCCGC